>NZ_QZFV01000073.1:0-85399 GCF_003600245.1 Amycolatopsis panacis | reverse complement strand
CCCTTCACGGACTCTGAGTCTGTGAAGGGTCCCTTCACAGACCCGAAACCGGTCCGGCGCACGCTACGAGGTGGTCGCACACACCTCCGCATCGCCCACTGCCGGGTCCCCGACCAACTTTGCCGACACCCTGGCCTTGAGGTCCGTGAAGGTGCCCTTCACAGCCTTGGGCTGGCGGCGATCCAGGCGAGGTGTGACGCATATCATGCACCGCGGGTGGCCCGGCCGCAATCGACAGACTGCGCCAAGGGCAGATCAACCTTGAACAGTCTGCCTCTGCCCAGTGCACCCGCGCGGCGCGCACCATTCCGCAATGGAACCGATCATCCGCGGCCACGAGGAGCCGAGCGACCCGGAGCTGCGCGGCAGCCGGTTCTACAACGACGAGCTGGCCCCGGTCCCGCCGGACAAACGCACCTGGAGCACCTACAACTACTTCGCGCTGTGGATGGGCATGGCGCACAACATCCCCAGCTACGCACTCGCCGCCTCCCTCATCGCGCTCGGCATGAACTGGCTGCAGGCGCTGCTCACGATCACCATCGGCAATCTGATCGTGCTCGCCCCGATGCTGCTCAACAGCCACGCCGGCACCAAATACGGCATCCCGTTCCCGGTGTTCGCGCGTGCCTTCTACGGGCTGCGCGGCGCCAATCTCGCGGCACTGCTGCGTGCGTTCATCGCCTGCGGCTGGTTCGGCATCCAGACCTGGGTCGGCGGCGAGGCGATCTACGTGATCGTCGGCAGGCTGGCCGGCTCGGGCTGGCGGGATTCGGTGATCATCGCCGGGCAGCACTGGACGCTGTGGCTGTCGTTCGCGGTGTTCTGGCTGGGCCAGATGCTGATCATCTGGCGCGGCATGGAGGCGGTCCGCCGGTTCGAGAACTGGACCGCGCCGCTGGTTTCGGTCGGGTTCCTGATCCTGCTGGGCTACGTGCTGGTGAAGGCGGGCGGGTTCGGCCCGATTCTGCACGACGGCGGCAAGCTCGGCTGGGGCACGGAATTCTGGCAGGTGTTCGCGCCGTCGCTGATGGCGATGATCGCGTTCTGGTCCACGCTTTCGCTGAACATGCCGGACTTCACCCGCTTCGGCGGCAGCCAGCGCAAGCAGATGCGCGGGCAGATCCTCGGACTGCCGACCACGATGACGTTCATCGCGATCGTCGCCATCCTGACCACGTCGGGCGGGCACGTGCTCTACGGGCAGGACATCTGGGACCCGGCGCAACTCGCGGACCGGTTCGACAGCCCGGTCGTGGTGGTGGTCGCGCTGATCGCGCTGGTGCTGGCCACCGTCTCGGCGAATCTGGCGGCCAACGTGGTCAGCCCGTCCTACGACTTCTCCAACGCCTTCCCGAAGCGGATCACCTTCGCATTCGGCGGCCTGATCACCGGGGTGATCGGGATCCTGATCCAGCCGTGGCGGCTGTACTCCGATCCGGACATCTACATCTACGCCTGGCTCGGCTTCTACGGCGGCGTGCTGGGCGCGGTCGCCGGAGTGCTGGTGGCGGGGTACTGGGTGGTCAACCGCACCCGGCTGAAAGTCGCCGACCTGTATCTGCCGGGCGGCGCCTACTGGTTCACCGCGGGCTGGCACTGGCGGGCCGTGGTGGCCACGGTCCTCGGCGCGGTGCTGGCCGTCGGCGGCGCTTACGGCGGCCCATTCCCTGCCGAAGGGCTGATTCCGTTCCTGAAACCGCTCTACGACTACAACTGGGTGGTCGGCCTGGCCGGCGCGTTCGCCGGCTACCTGCTGCTCAGCCTGCCCAAGACGAAGGAGGAGAACCGTGAGCAACCTGGTCCGAGCCGGATTGATCCAGCAGCGCTGGACGGGTGACAAGGAGTCGATGATCGCCAACGCGGTCGAGGCGATCGGCACGGCGGCTTCGCAGGGCGCGCAGGTGATCTGCCTGCAAGAACTGTTCTACGGCCCGTATTTCTGCCAGGTGCAGGACGCCGACTACTACTCCTACACCGAGGCGATCCCGGACGGCCCGACCACGAAGCTGATGCAGGAGGTCGCCGAGCGGCACGGCGTGGTGCTCGTGGTGCCGATGTACGAGCAGGAGCAGCCGGGCGTCTACTACAACACCGCGGCGGTGATCGACGCGGACGGCAAGTACCTCGGCATGCACCGCAAAAACCACATTCCTCAGGTCAAGGGCTTCTGGGAGAAGTTCTACTTCCGGCCCGGCAACCTCGGCTACCCGGTGTTCGACACCGCGGTCGGCCGGATCGGCGTGTACATCTGCTACGAGCGGCACTTCCCGGAGGGCTGGCGCGCGCTCGGGCTGGCCGGTGCACAGATCGTGTTCAATCCGTCCGCGACCAGCCGGGGGCTGTCGGAGTACCTGTGGCGGCTGGAGCAGCCCGCGGCCGCGGTGGCGAACGAATACTACGTGGGCACGATCAACCGGGTCGGCGTGGAACCGCTGGGAGACAACGACTTCTACGGGCAGTCGTATTTCGCGGACCCGCGTGGCCAGCTGGTCGGCGACGCGGCCTCGGACTCCGAGGAGGAGATCGTGGTGCGCGATCTGGACATGGACCGGCTCGCCGAGGTGCGCGATCTGTGGGCGTTCTATCGCGATCGCCGCCCGGACAGCTACGGATCGCTGACGGAGGCCTGATGAGTACGCTGATCCATGGCGGCCAGGTCGTCTCGCCCGCCGGCTCAGTCGCCGCCGACGTGCTGGTGGACGGCGAGACGATCGCCGCGGTGGGCGCCCCTGGCACGCTCACCGGTACCGAAAGCATCGACGCAGCCGGGAAGTACCTGCTGCCCGGCGGTATCGACGCGCACACGCACATGGAAATGCCCTTCGGCGGCACCCGATCGGCAGACACCTTCGAGACCGGCACCACCGCCGCGGCCTGGGGCGGCACCACCACGATCATCGACTTCGCGGTCCAGGCCAAGGGCACCTCGTTGCAGTCCACATTGGACAAGTGGCACGCCAAGGCGGACGGCAACTGCGCGATCGACTACGGCTTCCACATGATCATGTCGGACGTCAACGATTCGACGCTGAAGGAAATGCACGCCTGCGTGGACGCGGGCGTAGGCAGCTTCAAGATGTTCATGGCCTACCCCGGTGTGTTCTACTCCACGGACGGGGAAATCCTGCTGGCCATGCAGCAGGCGCGCGAGATCGGCGCGACGGTCATGATGCACGCGGAGAACGGCATCGCGATCGATCAGCTGGCCGCGCAAGCGTTCGCCACCGGTCGCGTCGAGCCGGTGCAGCACGGGCTGACCCGGCCGCCGGAGCTGGAAGCCGAGGCGACGTCGCGGGCGATCCGGCTCGCGCAGGTGACCGGGGCACCGCTCTACATTGTGCACCTTTCGGCCGCGCAAGCCCTTGCCGCGGTGGCGGAAGCACGCGACGACGGACAGAACGTGTTCGCCGAAACCTGCCCGCAGTACCTGTATCTGTCCATTGAGGACTTGGCGAAACCGGGTTTCGAAGGCGCCAAGTACGTCGCGTCGCCACCGTTGCGGGAGAAATCCCACCAGGGCAACCTCTGGCGTGGGCTGCGCTCGAACGACCTGTCCGTGGTGTCCACCGACCACTGCCCGTTCTGCTTCAAGGACCAGAAGGAACTGGGCCGGGACGATTTCCGCGCCATTCCCAACGGCATCCCCGGCGTCGAGCATCGGATGGACCTGCTGCACCAGGGCGTGGTAGCCGGTGAGATATCGCTGGGCAGATGGGTCGAGACCTGCTCGGCTACGCCCGCGCGGATGTTCGGCCTGTACCCGCGCAAGGGCGTGATCGCCGCCGGTTCGGACGCGGACATCGTGATCTACGATCCGTCGGCGACCCAGACTCTCTCCGCGGCGACGCACCACATGAACGTGGATTACTCGGCGTACGAAGGCTTCGAGCTGACCGGGAAAGTCCACACAGTACTGTCACGCGGCCGGGTCGTCGTCTCTCCCAGCGGGTACACCGGGTCCGCCGGACACGGCAGGTTCCTCTCCCGCGATCTCAACCAGTACCTGAATTGAGGGACGCGCCATGGATTTCGGGATAGTGTTGCAGACCGACCCGCCCGCCGGCGAGGTCGTCCGGCTGATGAAAGCCGCGGAAGAGCAAGGATTCCGCTACGGATGGACGTTCGACTCGGCCGTGCTGTGGCAGGAACCGTTCGTGATCTACACGCGGATCCTGGCGGAGACCTCGTCGCTGATGGTGGGTCCGATGGTGACCAGCCCCGGCACGCGGGACTGGTCGGTGATGGCGTCCACCTTCGCCACCCTCAACGACATGTACGGCAATCGCACGGTGTGCGGGATCGGCCGGGGCGATTCGGCACACCGGGTCGTCGGGAAACCACCGTCCACTTTGGCCACCGTGCGCGACTGCATGCGGACGGTGAAAGACCTGGCCGAGGGCCGCGAAGTCACGATGGGCGACACCGTCGTTCGTATCCCCTGGATACGCGGTGGACGGCTGGAGATGTGGATGGCCGGCTACGGCCCGCGAGCGCTCAAGACCGTGGGCGAGCACGCCGACGGCTTCATCCTGCAATGCGCCGACCCGGCCATCGCCCGATGGACGATCGGCGCGGTCCGTGCCGCCGCGCGCGCCGCGGGCCGCGATCCGGCCGGGATCACCATCTGCGTCGCGGCGCCCGCCTATGTCGGCGAAGACCTGCCGCATCAGCGCGAACAGCTCCGCTGGTTCGGCGGGATGGTCGGCAACCACGTCGCCGACCTGGTCGCCCGCTACGGCGAGAACAGCGCAGTCCCCCGCGAACTCACCGACTACATCCGCGACCGGGAGGGGTACGACTACGCCCACCACGGCCGCGCCGGAAACCCGTCCACCGGCTTCGTCCCGGACAAGATCGTCGACCGCTTCTGCCTGCTCGGCCCGCCGGCGGCGCACGTCGCGCGCCTGCAGGAACTCGCGGAGCTGGGCGTCGATCAGTTCGCGTTGTACCTGATGCACGACGAACGGGAGGAAACCCTTTCCGCATACGGAGAACGAGTACTGCCCAAGCTCACGGCTTGAACGGCGCTCAGTCCACAAGCGCCTGGTACACCAGCTGCCGCAGCTCTGGCGGATCGGATACGTGCCGGAAGGCAGCAGCTGGGTGTAGAAGGCCACCGTGAGGTCTTCGTCCGGGTCGACCCAGAACGCGGTCGGAGAAGCAGAGGCCGAAACCGCAGCCGTCGAAGGGCATCTCGGCCAGCAGCGGGCGCCCGTAGGCTTCGAGGTCCACATGCCCGGGCGGGTGGTTGGCCGTCATCAGGTCGACCATGCGCGGCGCGAGTATCCGCACCCCGTCGAGTTCCCCGTGCCGCAGCAGCATCTGCTTGAACCGGTGGTAGTCGGCCGCGGTGGAGACCAGGAAGCCGGCCGCCCGATACCTCGCGTCGGCCGGGTGCGTGGAGCGGAATCCGTAGGTCAGGCCCGCGGTGTGCGTCAGCAGGTGCCACAACCGGATCGGCTCGGTGGCGGGCTCGGTGACCGGGGCGAGCGCGGGTCCCTTGACATAGACCCGCGGTTCGGCGAAATCCGGCAGCCATCGGGAGATCGGGTCGGTGAGGTCGATCCGGCCCTCCTCCACGAAGGTCATCGCGGCCACCGAAGTGACCTGCTTCGTCATGGAGAAGATTCACCAGAGCGTGTCCGTCTCGACCAGGGCACCCGCTTCGACGTCGCGCTTCCCGGCCGAGGCCACGTGCACGATCTGCCCGTGCCTGCTCACCGCGGCAAGGAAACCGGGGAGCAACCCATCATCGACATACCGGGCGAAGTGCCGATCGATCCGCTGGAGCCGCGTCTCGTCGAAACCCGCCCCCGCGGGATCGACCGTTACTTCCACCTCGGTCGTGACGGCGACCTTACGCCGATTCGATCACCCTGCGCTCCGCTGCCTTTTCCGCTCGCCAGGCCTCGTCGTCCTTACCCTCGCGCCAGTATCCGGACAGCGACACCGCATCCCGTGCGACACCGCGCTCGTCGAACAGGTACCGCCGCAATTCCCGCACGAACCCGGCTTCACCGTGAACGAAAGCCTGCACCTCGCCGCCTCGCCACGGCGCCGCCTTCACCGCGGAGACCAGATCCGCGCCCGCGGACCGGTGCAGCCAGGTCATCTGCGCCTCGGCCTTCGTGACCAGCGGCTGTTCCTCCGTCGCATCTTCGACAAGAACGAACACCTGCGCCGCCGCTCCCGCAGGCAGCGCTTCCACAGCCGCGGCGATCGCGGGCAACGCCGACTCGTCACCGACCAGCAGGTGCCAGCCTGCTTCCGGGCTCGGCGCGTACGCCCCTCCTGGACCGGCCAGCAGCAGCTCGTCACCGGGCCGCGCCCGCTGCGCCCACGGACCGGCGAGGCCTTCGTCGCCGTGCACCACGAAATCGAGCACCAGCTCGCCTGCCGTCGCGTCGTAGGAACGAACCGTGTACGTGCGCAGCCGCGGGGCGTGCTCCCGTGGCAGCTCCTCGCGGATCCGCTGCAGGTCGAACGGCTCCGGGTAATCGACGCCGGGCACCTTGAAGATCACCTTCACGTACGCGTCGGTGAACTCGTTCGGCCGGAAATCGGCCAGCCCCGCGCCCCCGGCGACGATGCGGATCATGTGCGGCGTGAGCTTTTCCGTGCGCAGGACTTCGAGCCGCACGGCCGGCCTCCCCTTGCGTGCCGGAGCTTCGGCCATCGGACACCACCATTCAGTAAGGCTTGCCTAATCTCCACCCACCGTACGCGCCGATCACCTGTTCTGCCCAGCCCCCGCCGGATCGGTCACCCGGGTGTTCTGGAAGCGGTGGGACGACCGGATCAAGGAGCAGGTGGGGCTTCAGATCGCCGCGATGATGGCCTATCCCGGCATCGCGACGGTCGCGTGGAACACGCCAGTGCCGGTCACGCCCAACTCGCTGCGTCAACGCGAAGCGATGCTCGCGCTGCTACGCGCCGGAGGACTGGACCTGAAGCAAGCAGCGTTCGCGAGCGACGCGCTCAGCACGTACGCATGCGAAGCGAGCAGCTGGACGCTCGGCGAGTACGTCGCCGAACGAAGCCGTCAGATGTCCGAGTACATGCAGTCTGCCCGTGGGCGCTTTCCCGAACCTGTTGCAGATCGGGCAGTTCTTCAACGCCGGCACGAGCAGGGACCGGTTGGAGTTCGCGCTGGAGGCCTTCGTGGCCGGGCTGCGCGCTCTGGTCAGGGCTTGAGCACGATCTTGCCGCGCGTGTGCCTGCGCTCCAGCTCGCGGTAGGCGTCCTGCACCTGCGTCAGCGGGTAGGCGGCAGCGATCGGTACGTCCAGCAGGCCCTTGTCTGCCAGCGCGGCCAGATCTCGCAACACCTCGGTATCTGCGGCGCTCGCGTTGCCTTCGGCCTTCACCCGATACTTCTCCGCAGCGGCGAAGTCGATCACTGTGTTGATCCGGCCCGGGTACACGCCCAGGCGAAGCGCCAGCTCGACGTACCCGCCGCCGTACGTGTCGATGAACGCGTCGACCTTGCCCTCGGTGACTTCGCGCAGCCGCTCTTCGAGACCGTCGCCGTACGCCACTGGGACCACGCCGTACTCGCGAAGCCACTCGTGGTTTGCTTCGCTGGCAATGCCGACGACGGTGGCGCCAGTGAGCTTCACCAACTGCACCGTCAGCGAACCGACTCCGCCAGCAGCGCCCGAGACGACGACAGTGTCTCCGTCAAGAGGGCACGTCGCGCGCACTGACGCGTACGCGGTCGTTCCCGCGACGAAGAGACCGCCCGCGACTTCCCAGGACACCCCGCTCGGCTTCGGGATCAGGTCGCCGGCGTCGACCAGGACGTACTCCGCGTGGCTGGAACGGTTGTTGACGAAGCCGATCACCTCGTCGCCGACGGCCCAATCGGACACTCCCGCACCCAGCTCGGCGACCACCCCGGCGAGATCACTGCCCTGTCCGGACGGAAATGTCGACGGCCACTTCCGCGCATACCGGCCTTCGCGAATCCCCGTCTCCCCCGGGTTGATCCCGGCCGCGCGGACGGCTACGAGCACCTGCCCGGCATCGGGTGCCGGGCGGGGCACATCCGCCACGCGCAGCACGTCGACCCCGCCGTGTTCGCTGTACCTGACCGCCTGCGGCATACGCGTCTCCCTCGTTCGTGTACTTCGACCAACGAAGAATCGGCCGAGATTATGCCCGGCGACGCAAAGTCATCCAGCCAGGCGGCGCACCACGCCATCCGCGAGCAGCCGCCCGGGAGCGGTCAGCACCGCCCGGCCCTGACCGTCCAAAGCGGACTGATCGAGCAGTCCCTCGGCGGCTGCGGCCCTGGCCTGCACGGCCCCTTCGGCGTCCAATGCGGACAGCGGAAGTCCTTCGGCGATACGCAGTTCGAGCATGATCCGCTCCAGGTGGCGATCGGTGTCGGTGAGCACCTCGCGGTCCGCCTCCGGGCTGCGGCCTTCGGCGAGCAACCCGGCGTACTTCGCCGGATGCTTCACGTTCCACCAGCGCACCCCGCCAACGTGGCTGTGCGCACCGGGACCGGCGCCCCACCAGTCACCGCCGCGCCAGTAACCGAGGTTGTGCCGGCACCGCGCGGCTTCGCCGGTGCACCAGTTCGACACCTCGTACCAGGTCAGCCCGGCCGCGGAAAGCACCGAATCGATCAGCTCGTAGTCCGCGGCCAGCACGTCGTCGTCCGGCGCGGGCAGCTCACCACGGCGTACGCGGCGGGCGAGCGCAGTGCCCTCTTCGACAATCAGCGCGTACGCCGAGACGTGGTCGACCCCGGCGGAGAGCACCGCGTCGAGTGAGGCCTGCAGATCACCTGTGCGCTCGCCTGGGGTGCCATAGATCACATCGAGGTTCACGTGCTCGAACCCGGCGGCACGTGCCTCCCGCGCGGCCTCGACCGGCCTCCCCGGCGTGTGCACGCGGTCCAGCACCTGGAGCACGTGCCGCGCCGCAGATTGCATACCGAGCGACACCCGGGTGTACCCGGCGGCCCGGAGCCCAGCGAAGAACTCCGGCGAGGTGGATTCGGGATTCGACTCCGTCGTCACCTCGGCATCCGGCGCCAGCCCGAACGCCGACCGCACCCCCTCGAGTACCTCGGCCAGCCCGTCGGCCCCCAGCAACGACGGCGTGCCGCCCCCGACGAACACAGTCTCCGCCTGCGGCGGCCTGCCGAGCACCTCAGCCCCTAGCTCCAGTTCGCGGCGCAACGCGTCCAGCCACGACCGCGGCGAGGCGGCAGTACCCAGCTCACCGGTGGTGTAGGTGTTGAAGTCGCAGTAGCCGCAGCGGGTGGCGCAGAACGGCACATGCACGTACACGCCGAAGGGCCGGGTACCGAGCCCCGCCAGCGCACTCTCGGGCAGCCCGGCAGGCGGACTGCTGACGTCGGGAACAGGCACGACCCCATTGTCCCCGGTCCCGCTCGCACCCCGGTCCCCGGCCGGGCGTCTGTGAAGGGTCCCTTCACGGACGACAAGTCCGTGAAGGGACCCTTCACGGACCCGCGACGGGTGAAAAGTTCGGCCACCGAACGACCCGGCGGAGTGGCCCGGACCGGAACAGACCCGGCCGTGCGCGGGGAAATGCCTGGCTGGAGGGGCTCCGGAGGTGGTGCGCAAGCCTGCTCCCACCATCCGGACACCGTGGACCACCTTCTGTCCACGTGGCAGTCTGGACCGGTGAGTCCTGCCGGTGTCCTTCTCGTGGCGCGCCGCCACGTCGACCTGCTCCGGGTCGCGAGCGCGCTCTGCCGTCACGTCCGCTGACTCCCGTCCCGACCAGGCCACCGGCGGCGCAGTGCCGCGCACGGCCGTGCCCCGCACCGCCACGAACGGCCGGTGCCACCACCACACCCCGCCCGGAGGACCTCCATGGCCGCACCCACGCGCGACACGCCCGGGAAGGGCCGCGCCCGGCAGAAGCGCGGCGAAGGCCAGTGGGCGCTCGGCTACCGCGAGCCGCTGAACCCGAACGAACGCGCGAAGAAGGACGACCACCCGCTCAACGCCCGCGCGCGGATCGAGAACATCTACTCCCGGCAGGGCTTCGACTCGATCGACCCCGGTGACCTGCGCGGCCGGTTCCGCTGGTTCGGCCTCTACACCCAGCGCCGCCCAGGCATCGACGGCGGCCGGACCGGGGCGCTGGAGCCGGAGGAGCTGGACGACCGCTACCTGATGATGCGCGTCCGCACCGACGGCGGCGGGCTCACCACCGCGCAGCTGCGGCTGCTCGGCGAGCTGTCCCAGGAGCACGCGCGCGACACCGCGGACATCACCGACCGGCAGAACATCCAGTACCACTGGATCCGGATCGAGGACGTGCCCACGATCTGGTCCCGGCTCGAAGCGGCCGGCCTGACCACGTTGGAGGCCTGCGGCGACAGCCCGCGCGGGATGCTCGGCTCACCAGTCGCCGGGATCGCCGCGGACGAGGTGCTCGACGCCTCCGAGGCGCTCGCCGAGATCCGCCGCCGCTACATCGGCGACCCGAAGTACGCGAACCTGCCGCGCAAGTTCAAGACCGCGATCTCCGGCCTGCCCGACGTCGTGCACGAGGTCAACGACGTGTCCTTCGTCGGCGTCGTGCACCCCGAGCACGGCCCCGGCCTCGACCTGTGGGTCGGCGGCGGGCTGTCCACCAACCCGATGCTCGCGCAGCGGCTCGGGGCGTGGATCCCGCTGGCCGAGGTACCGGACGTGTGGGAAGGCGTGGTCTCGATCTTCCGGGATTACGGGTACCGCAGGCTCCGTTCGCGGGCGCGGCTGAAGTTCCTGGTCAAGGACTGGGGCGCGGCGAAGTTCCGCGAAGTCCTGGAAACGGAGTACCTCAAGCGGAAGCTGATCGACGGCCCGGCCCCGGCCGACCCGCCCGCCCCGATCGACCACGTCGGCGTGCACCGGCAGAAGGACGGCCGGTTCTACGTCGGCGCCGCGCCGGTCGCCGGCCGGGTCTCCGGCAGCACTCTGGTGGCCGTCGCGGACGCGGCCGAACGCGCCGGATCCGGCCGGGTAGCGCTCACCCCGCTGCAGAAGCTGATCGTGCTCGACGTGCCCGCCGAGAAGGTGGACCGGCTCAAGGCCGACCTCGCCGAGCAGGGCCTGCAGGCCGACCCGTCGCCGTGGCGGCGCAGCGTGATGGCATGCACCGGGCTGGAGTTCTGCAAGCTGGCGATCGTCGAGACCAAGGCCCGCGCACGGCAGCTCGTGGCGGACCTGGAGAAGTCGCTCGCCGACGTCAACGCCCGGCTCGAAGTGCCGATCACCGTGCACCTCAACGGCTGCCCCAACTCCTGTGCCCGGGTGCAGACCGCGGACATCGGGCTCAAGGGCCAGATCGTCACCGACGCCGACGGCCGCCAGGTCGAAGGGTTCCAGGTGCACCTGGGCGGCGGGCTCGGCCTGGACGCCGGATTCGGCCGGAAACTGCGTGGCCACAAGGTCATCGCGGACGAGCTGACCGGCTACGTCGAGCGGCTGGCCCGCGCCTACCTCGCCGGCCGCGAGCCCGGGGAACGCTTCGCCCAGTGGGTCGTCCGGGCCGAAGAGAGCGTGCTGCAGTGACCGCCAGCGAACGGGCGGTGCCCTACTACTGCCCGTTCTGCGGCGACGAGGACCTGCGTCCCGAAGAGGCGGGCGGGTGGCTGTGCGGCGCCTGCCGCCGGAGGTTCTCGGTGAAGTTCCACGGACTGTCCCTACCTCAGGAGGCGCACCGATGACCGCCACCGCGGACTACCGGACGTTGGCCGAACGGGCCGAGAAAGAACTGGCCTCGGCCACCGCCGGGGAAGCGCTGCGCTGGACCGCGGAGACCTTCGGCGACGACTTCATCGTCGCGTCGAACATGCAGGACGCGGTGCTGATCGACCTGGCTGCCAAGGTCAAGCCGGACGTGGACGTGCTGTTCCTGGAGACCGGCTACCACTTCCCGGAGACCATCGGCACCCGCAACGCGGTGCAGACGGTCTATCCCGCCGTGCAGATCGTGAACGCGCAGGCCGAACAGAGCGTCGCCGAACAGGACGCCGAGTACGGCGCGAAGCTGCACGACCGCGACCCGACCCAGTGCTGCTTCCTGCGCAAGGTGGTCCCGCTGCGCAGCACGCTGGCGCGGTACTCGGCCTGGGTCACCGGCGTACGCCGGGTCGACGCGCCGACCCGCGCGAACACCCCGATCGTCACCTGGGACGAGCGCAACGGCCTGGTGAAGATCAACCCGATCGCGGCGTGGAGCGACGAGGAGTTCAACGGCTACATCCGCGACCACGGGATCCTGGAGAACCCGCTGGTGTCCGCGGGCTACCCCTCCATCGGCTGCGCCCCGTGCACAGCGAAGGTCGAGGCCGGCGCCGACCCGCGCAGTGGCCGCTGGGCCGGACAGGCGAAGACCGAATGCGGACTGCACGGCTGAGGAAGGACGCATGACACTCGAACCGGCAGCCGACGCCGCCACGGACAACCTGGCCGCACTGGAGTCCGAAGCCATCCACATCTTCCGCGAGGTGGCAGGCGAGTTCGACCGCCCGGTGATCCTGTTCTCCGGCGGCAAGGACTCGACGCTGATGCTGCACCTGGCGATCAAGGCCTTCTGGCCCGCGCCGGTGCCGTTCCCGTTGCTGCACGTGGACACCGGGCACAACTTCGCCGAGGTGCTGGACTTCCGCGATCACGTGGTCGAGAAGTACGGCCTGCGCCTGGTCGTGGCGAAGGTCCAGGACTGGATCGACGACGGCAGGCTGGAGGAACGCGCGGACGGGCTGCGCAACCCGCTGCAGACCACCCCGCTGCTGGAGACCATCGCGGAGAACAAGTTCGACGCGGTGTTCGGTGGCGGCCGCCGGGACGAGGAACGCGCGCGGGCCAAGGAACGCATCTTCAGCCTCCGCAACGCATTTGGCCAGTGGGAGCCGCGCAGGCAGCGGCCAGAGCTGTGGAACCTCTACAACGGACGGCACCGCCCCGGCGAACAGGTCCGGGTGTTCCCGCTGTCCAACTGGACCGAGGCCGACGTCTGGCACTACATCGCCCGCGAAGAGGTCGAACTGCCCTCGATCTACTATGCCCACCAGCGCCCGGTGTACCGGCGCGACGGCATGTGGCTCACCGAGGGGCCCTGGGGTGGGCCTCGACCGGACGAGACCGTGAGGACGAAATCGGTGCGCTACCGGACCGTCGGCGACGGTTCCTGTACGGGCGCCGTGGAATCGACCGCGATCACCGTCGACGAGGTGATCGCCGAGGTGTCCGCCTCCCGGCTCACCGAACGCGGGGCCACCCGCGCCGACGACCGGATGTCCGAGGCCGCCATGGAAGACCGCAAACGGGAGGGCTACTTCTGATGTCGAGCCTGCTCAGACTGGCCACCGCGGGCAGCGTCGACGACGGGAAATCCACCCTCGTCGGACGCCTGCTCTACGACACCAAATCCGTGCTCGCCGACCAGCTCGACGCGGTCACCCGGGCCAGTGTCGACAAAGGACTGTCCACCCCGGACCTCTCGCTGCTGGTCGACGGGCTGCGCTCGGAACGCGAGCAGGGCATCACCATCGACGTGGCCTACCGCTACTTCGCCACGCCCAAGCGATCCTTCGTGCTCGCCGACACCCCCGGGCACGTGCAGTACACCCGCAACACGGTGACCGGCGCGTCCACCGCACAGCTGGCCGTACTGCTGGTGGACGCGCGCAACGGCGTCGTCGAACAGACCCGACGGCACGCCGCGGTGCTCGCGCTGCTCGGCGTGCCGCGGCTGGTGCTGGCGGTGAACAAGATCGACCTCGTCGGCTACGACGAGACCGCGTTCACCGTGATCGCCAAGGAGTTCACCGCGCACGCCGAATCCCTCGGCTACGAGGCGGCCTCCGTGATCGCCATCCCGGTTTCCGCGCTGCGGGGCGACAACGTCGCCACGCGATCGGAGCAGACCCCGTGGTACGACGGCCCGTCGCTGCTGGAACACCTCGAAACCGTGCCGGTGGCGCCGGATCCGCACGACTCGGCGTTGCGATTCCCGGTGCAGTACGTGATCCGCCCGCGCACCGAAGAGCATCCGGACTACCGCGGGTACGCCGGCCAGATCGCCGCGGGCACCGTGCGTCCTGGCGACGAGATCGTCGTGCTGCCACAAGGAATCCGCAGCCGGGTCGAGCGGATCGACACCGCGGACGGGCCGCTCGCGGAAGCCGGCGCGGGCACCTCCGTGACCCTGCTGCTCGCCGATGACATCGACATCAGCCGCGGCGACCTCATCGCGGCCGCGGACTCGCCACCGGAGGTCACCGACGAGATCACCGGCACGTTGTGCTGGCTGTCCGCGAAGCCGCTCAAGCCCGATGCGCGCGTACTCGTCAAGCATGGCACCCGGACCGTGCAGGGGCTGGCCGGCGAGTTGCACGCCCGGTTCGACGAGCAGAAGCTGTCCCGGGTGGACGCTCCGGAAAGCCTGGAGCTCAACGACATCGGCAGCGTGACCCTTCAGTTGGCCGAACCGCTGCCGGTGGACGACTACGGCACCAGCCCGCGTACCGGCGCGTTCCTCGTGATCGACCCGAAGGACGGCGACACCCTCGCCGCCGGGCTGGTGGGTGAGCGGTTCTCGTGACCCCTTCCCTGGTGGCCGTCGCGCACGGCAGTCGTGATCCCCGCTCGGCGGCGACCGTGCGGGCACTCGCCGATGTCGTGCGCGCGCAGGCCCCGGGGGTCACGGTCCACGAGTCCTTTTTGGACCTTTCCGAACCGCGGGTGACCGACGTGCTGCGCGGGCTCTACGCGCAGGGGCACCGAAGTGCGGTCGTCGTGCCGCTGCTGCTCGGCCGCGCGTTCCATGCCCGGGTCGACCTGCCCGCGTTGATCGACGAAGTGCGGGCGGAGTGCCCCGGGTTCCGCATCGAAGTGTCCGAAGTGCTGGGAGCGGGCCCGACGCTGCAGGCCGTGGCACTCGACCGGCTCGCCCCGGCCCGCCGGCGCAAGGGCACCGGGATCCTGCTCACCGCGGTCGGCTCGTCGAACCCGGAGGCGAACGCAGTGGTCACGGCGCTCGCCGGGCAGTGGGAGCAACGGCTCGGCCTCCCGGTGAGCGAGGCGTTCGCCAGCGCGGCCCAGCCCGATGTCCCGGCCGCCGCCGCCCGCCTGCGCGAGCGCGGCGTGCGGCACCTCGTCGTGGCCTCCTGGTTTCTCGCCCCCGGGCTGCTCCCCGACCGGATCGCCGCGCAGGCGCGCGAGGCCGATCCCGGCGTGTTCCTGGCCGGCCCGCTGGCCGACGACCCGCGCGTCGCCGACGTCGTGATCGGCCGCTACGCCGCCGCCGTCGCCGGATTGCTGCGTTCCGCGCAACCCGCTTAACCCACCCGGACCAAGGCTGTGAAGGGACCCTTCACAGCCGCTGGGTCCGTGAAGGGACCCTTCACAGCTTCTCCGTCCTCAGCGGTGTGCCAGAGTGTTGTCATGGCTGACGAACTGGTGCACTACACGGTCACGGGCGGCATCGCCACGATCACGCTCGATTCCCCGCACAACCGCAACGCGCTGTCCGCGCAGTTGCGCAGGGAACTGAGCGCCGCACTGGAGAGCGCCCGGACCGACGACGCCGTGCGGGTCGTGCAGCTGACCCACACCGGACCGGTCTTCTGTGCCGGAATGGATCTCAAGGAGGCGCGCGGGGCCGGCTCGGGCGACCAGGGCGTGAACGAGTTCCCGAAGATCCTCGACCAGCTCTGGAGCAGCCCCAAACCGGTCGTCGCCCGGCTGGC
This sequence comes from Amycolatopsis panacis, assembly GCF_003600245.1. Classification (NCBI taxonomy): domain Bacteria; kingdom Bacillati; phylum Actinomycetota; class Actinomycetes; order Pseudonocardiales; family Pseudonocardiaceae; genus Amycolatopsis; species Amycolatopsis panacis. The sequence goes on along the minus strand of NZ_QZFV01000073.1, from coordinate 69,667 downwards.
CGGACCGGCTCGTGCGGGTGGCATCGGCATGGTCGCCGCCTGCGACATCGCGGTCGCCGTCCCCGAGGCCACGTTCGCCTTCTCCGAGGTCCGCATCGGCGTGGTCCCGGCGTTGATCTCGCTGACCGTGCTGCCCCGGCTGCAGGCCCGGGCCGCGCACGAGCTGTTCCTCACCGGCGAGGTCTTCGACGCCCACCGCGCGGTGGAGATCGGCCTGCTCAACGCCTGCGTCCCGGCCGAACAGCTGGACGTCACGGTGGCCGGCTACCTCAAGTCGCTCAGCCTCGGCGGGCCGAAGGCCCTGGCCGCCACCAAGGAACTGCTCAGCCGCCCGCGCCCGGCCACCCCGTCCGAAGGATTCGCGGCGATGAACGAGCTGTCCGCCGGGTTCTTCGCGAGCGCGGAGGGCCAGGAGGGCATCCGGGCGTTCGGCCAGAAGCGCAAACCTTCCTGGGTGCCCGCCGACTGACGCCGAAGGGCTGTGAAGGGTCCCTTCACAGCCGCTGAGTCCGTGAAGGGACCCTTCACAGCCTTTCCGGCGTCAGGAATCCGCGAGGACCACGGTCAGCCGCCAGCCGTCGATGCGGCCGTCGCCGGGTCCGAGTGCCCGCTGGGCGTCCGAGAGCACGCTCCGGATCGCCAGGTAGGTCTTGGGTTCGGCGCCGCGCAGCGCCTCCGAACCGGTCCAGATCAGCACGTGCTCGCCGTGCGGGAGCCAGGACAGGTCGGTGAGCATGTCGTAGAGCGCGTCGAGGTTGCGGCCGAAATAGTCCGGGAAGGACATCGCCGCGGCGATCGCGTCCAGCGTGCTCGCCTTGTCCAGGGTGCGGCCGCCGTCGACCAGGTGCGGATACGCGCCACGAGCGAAAGCCTGGTCCGCGACCGCCTTCGCGTCCTCGCCCGCGCTCACCGGCTCGGGTCCACAACGACGAACGACGCGTAGTGGTCACCGGTGTAGTACAGCTCCTTGGCCTGCCCGGTCACCAGCCGCCGCGGCCCGCGATCCGGGCTGCCCGGGGTTTTCACCGTGTACTCGTGGTAATAGCCGGTTTTCTCGCTCGGCAAGACCTTCTCGCGATTCTGGAAGACGACGTCGTCGTTGCGGGGGTAGGGATACGGGCCACCCTGATGGATCAGCCGCCAGGTGTCCTTGGCCTGCGAAGGCAGCGCGGACAGCGGTTTCACCGGCAGCTTCGACTCGGCGGCACCGGCGACCGCCGCCGACGCGGCGTTCCCGGGCGGCGCGTCCGGCCCGCCGGTCGCCTCCTTCACCAGCCAGCCCCCGAGCACGAGCACGAGCAGACCGACGAGCGCGGCGGTGATCCGCCTACGGTTGACCATGGTGCGCCAGCCTAGGAGCCGTCGGGGCGCTCGTCGTCACGGGCCGTGCCGAGCCAGCGCCCGCAGCGCCCGACCAGCTTGTCGATGGCCCACGCGGCCAGCAGGCACAGCGGCACGACCACGACCATGACCAGCACGAACTGCACCGGGAACCAGGCTTGGGCGAGCCACAGCTCCACCCCGTCCCACCAGTTGGCCAGCCCGTTCAGCACGACTGTGAGCCTACGCGCGTCTGCTGCGGGAGCACGGCGAGGGGCGGTACGTTGCTGCCATGTTCGCCGTATACGCGAAGGAACCCAACGCCGAGTCCCCGCTCGACTCTCTGGTCGTCGGCGAGCGGCCCGAACCCGAGGTGCCCGAAGGCTGGGTCCGGGTGCACGTGCAGGCCGCCAGCCTCAACATGCACGATCTGTGGACGCTGCGCGGCGTCGGCATCAAGGCCGAGCAGTTCCCGATGATCCTGGGCTGCGACGGCGCCGGCACGCTCGACGACGGCACCGAGGTCGTACTGCACTCGGTGATCAACGCGCCGGGCTGGCAGGGCGACGACACCCTCGACCCGAAGCGCACCCTGCTCACCGAGAAGTACCAGGGCACCTTCGCCGACCAGATCGTGGTGCCCGCGCGCAACGTGGTGCCCAAACCGGCCGGGTTGAGCTTCCCCGAGGCCGCGACCATGGGCACGGCCTGGCTCACCGCGTACCGGATGCTGTTCGTGAAATCCGGCCTGCGGCCCGGCCAGACGATGCTCGTGCAGGGCGCCTCCGGCGGGGTCTCGACGGCGTTGATCGCGCTCGGCCGGGCGGCCGGCTTCCGGGTGTGGGTCACCGGCCGTTCCGAGGCGAAGCGGGCGCTGGCCGAGCAGGTCGGCGCGCACCAGACCTTCGAATCCGGCGCGCGGCTGCCGGAACGGGTGGACGCGGCGTTCGAGACAGTCGGCAAGGCCACCTGGGCGCACACGCTCAAGTCGCTCAAGCCCGGTGGCGTGGTCGTGGTGTCCGGCTCGACCAGTGGTCCGGACCCATCCGCGGATCTGCAGCGGGTGTTCTTCCTCCAGCTGCGCGTCCTCGGCTCGACCATGGGCACCCGCGACGAACTGGCCGATCTACTCGGGTATTTGGCCCTGACGGGCATCAAACCGCAGATCGGCACCCTGCTGCCGCTCGCCGAGGCCGCCGAAGGCTTCCGCGTGATGGCCGAGGGCGAGACCGCCGGAAAGATCGTCTTCACCCGGTAGCAGGCCGGTTCCGGCCCGGGTCGGCCCGCTCGGCGGGCACCCGGGCCGCCGCTTGTACCCCGGCTCCGGTGCGCCGTCAACCCCCGCCTTTCGCAATGCGATGGTTACCCCGGAAGTTCGACCGGTTTTCGACCTTGAACAGTTAACCTGAAGAACATGACCGCGACGCAGCGGCCCGCACCCGCCGACCGGGGCGGCCGGCACCCCAGTGACCCGGACCCGATCCGGGAGTCGTTCCGGCGCTTCGCCGGGGTCCGGACCCGGGTGCTCGAAGTCGGGCCGCCGGTCGCCGAGGCGCCCCGGCGCACCCGCCGCCACCCGGAGGGCAAGCCCCGCGCCCCGCGGCTGGTGCTGCTGCACGGGTATTGCGACAGCGCCGACACGTGGCGTCCGGTACTCGACGAACTCGCCGCCGAGGGCATCGCCGCGGTCGCCGTCGATCTACCCGGGTTCGGGGACGCCCAGCCCTTGCGCCCGGGGCCGATGCTGCCGCAGTTCGACGCGTTCACCGCCGCCGTGGTGCGGGAACAGGCCGTGCTGGGGCCGGTGGTCATGGCCGGGAACTCACTCGGTGGCACGCTCAGCCTGCGTGCGTCGCAGACTTCGCGGCTGCCGGTGGCCGGCGTGGTGTCGATCGCCGCCCCCGGTCTCGTCGATTCGTGGCTCGTGCGCACGGTCGGGCGCAATCCGCTGCCGCTGCGCCTGTACTCGTCGCTGCCGGTCCCGGTGCCCGGCTTCCTGGTCCGCGCGGTCGCCGAGCAGGTCGTGCCGCGGATCCTCTATGCCGACTCCCGGCAAGCCGACGCCGGCCAGGTACGCCGGTTCACCACGCTGTTCCCGGACTACCGGGCCACCACCCACCGGCTGGAGCAGGCCCGTCAGCTCGTCGCGGAGCTGAGCGACGCCTACCGGCTCGACGAGGTGCGCGTGCCGCTGCTGGTTGTGGCCTGTGGCAAGGACAAGCTGGTCACCTCGGCGTCCGGACAGCGGCTGCACACCCTGGTCCCACACAGCAGGCTGCTCGTGCGCGAGGACTGGGGCCACTGCCCGCAGCTGGACGATCCGCCGGAAGTCGCGGAGCTGCTGTCGTTCTTCAGCGCCGGAGTGATACGAGGCACAGGCTTCTCGCCCGAAACGGCAGTGGCGGACACCGCGACGGGCTGAACGGACATCGGATCCGTCACGGTCGGGCAGCGATCCGCGAATAGCGGAACTCTCGGCGACGGAGCTAGTACGGTGCGCAGCCTGAGTTCGTTGACGACCGCTTGAGGAGAGTCGATGTCCGCTCCGCGCAGCCTGGGTACCGGATCCGGGGTCTTCCGGCGCAAACCGATCGACGAGATCGAAGGCAACGCCGACGGCGGCCTGCAGCGCACCCTCGGATTACGCCAGCTGACCGCGATCGGCGTCGGCGGCATCATCGGCGCGGGCATCTTCTCCCTGGCCGGTGCGGTGGCGAACAAGACCGCCGGGCCCGCCGTGCTGATCTCGTTCCTGATCGCGGGCATTGCCAGCGCCGCCGCGGCGTTCTCCTACGCGGAGTTCGCCGGCCTCATCCCACGGGCCGGTTCGGCTTACACATACGGTTACGCGGTACTGGGTGAGATCGTCGGCTGGTTCATCGGCTGGGATCTGCTGCTGGAGTACACCGCGATCGTCTCCGTGGTGGCGATCGGAATCTCCGGCTATTTCAACGATTTGCTGGGCTTCCTGCATGTGTCACTACCGCAGTGGATGGCCGGGGCGCCGGGTACCGAACCGGCGGGTGTGGCCTCCGGCTCGTACAAGGTGAACCTGTTCGCCGTCGTGCTGTGCCTGCTGATCGCGTTCGTCCTCAACCAGGGCATGAAAAACGCCGCACGGTTCGAGACGCTGCTGGTGTATGTGAAGGTCGCACTGGTGGTATTGGTGGTCGTGGTCGGCGCTTTCCACATCAAGACCGGCAATTACAGCAACTTCTTCCCATTCGGCGTCGGCGGCGCTTTCACCGGCGCGGCAACGGTCTTTTTCGCCGTCTTTGGTTATGACGCGATGTCCACTGCCGCCGAGGAATCCCAAGACTCACAGAAGCACATGCCGAAGGCTATCATCTATTCGCTCGCCATTTCCATGGTGCTGTATGTGCTGGCCTGCCTCGTCCTGACCGGCATGGTGAAATTCACCGACATCGACCCCGACGCAGCATTCTCCGACGCTTTCGCCAAGGTCGGCCTCGGCTGGCTGGGCGCAGTCATCGCGGTCGGCGCCATCATCGGCATCCTGACCGTGCTGTTCACCTTCATGCTCGGCGCGACCCGCGTCGGCTACTCCATGAGCCGCGACGGCCTGTTGCCGAAGTGGTTCTCCAAGACCCATTCCGTGCGCAAGGTCCCCAGCCGCATCACCTGGGTACTCGGCATCGCGTCCGCGGTCATCGCCGGCGTCCTGCCGATCAACGAGGCCGCCGAACTGACCAACATCGGCATCCTGCTGGCCTTCGTGGTCGTCTGTATCGCCGTGATCGTGCTGCGCTACCGCCGCCCCGACCTGCCGCGGACCTTCCGCACCCCCGGCATGCCGGTCGTCCCGATCATCGGAATCGTCTTCTCCCTCTGGCTGATCACGTTCCTGCAGCCGGAAACCTGGCTGCGCTTCGCCATCTGGTTCGCCATCGGCATGGTGGTCTACTTCGCTTACAGCCGCCGCCACTCCCTGCTCAACCGGACCGGTTCGGCAGAGATGGAGTCCACTTCGGACTGACGTGGGCGGCGGGCCGTCCGGGTGCTGCCGGTGCCCGATCACACCTGGACGGCCTGGCCACCCCATGCCGATTTCGCTTGGCGGCGGGCCGTTTCGGAAGCCGCTTGCGTTCCTTATGCTCACTTCCGTCTCTCTCCCGCAGCGGAGAGCCACTCCGATTCCAGCCGGGCAGCCCTCGCTCCTTGCTACCGGCCGACTCCCTCCGTCTCCCCGGGCGCGCCCCGCCCAGCATTCTCCGGTGACTGCCCCGTTTCCGCCGCGCGGCCCACCTGGCTCTGCCGCGGCGACCTCTCCGATTCCAGCCGGACAACCCGAATTCCTTCTCCCGGGCGGCTCACTCCGTTCCCCTGGGCGACCCGCCAGCATTCTCCGGTGGCTGCCCCGCTGTGCGGCCGCGCCTCGGTTCCCCGGGGCAGCTATCCCGGTCCAGCCGAACAGCCTGCTTCCCCAAAACGATCGCCCACCCCTACTCCTTCCCTCCGGTTCAGCGACCAGACAGGGCAGCTTGCCCACCCCACGTCGGGCTTTCGGACTTCAGCGCAACCGATCGAGCCGACCGACCGCCGCTGTCGCCTCAGCGCGCAGACGTTCCACAATGGACGCGGCGGAACCCTCGCCGGCGAGTTCATAGGTCTGCCCGGCCCACAAGGACATCGCCTCCGGGTCCCCCGCACGCCCGGCCGCCGCGCGCACCGGCTTGCTCAAGTGGTGCAGCTGCGGGTAGGCCGCCGGAGCGTCCGCGGACAGGTCGCGGAGCACGCGGTTCACCATGCCGCGGGCCGGACGTCCGCTGAACGCCCGGGTGAAGGCCGTCTGCCGGCCGCCTTCCGCCAGGGCTCCACGCTGCGGCGCCGCCGTCCCCGCTTCGGTGGCCCGCAGGAACGCCGTACCCAGCTGCGCGGCCGCGGCACCGGCGGCGAGCACCGCCGCCACGTCCGCGCCGTGCACCAGCCCGCCCGAAGCGACCAGCGGAAGGTCCGTGCGCGCCTGGATCAGCCGGAGCAACGCGAGCAAACCGTATTGCTCGCCGCCGGCCGGATTCGCCGGGTCGTCGGTGAACAACGCACGGTGCCCACCGGCTTCCAGCCCTTGGACCACCAGCGCGTCCGCACCCCGCGCGGCGGCGAGACCGGCCTCGTCCGGGGTCGTCACCGAAACCAGCACCCGGCCGCCCGCCTCCTGCACCCGCTGCACCTCGGCCGCGGCCGGCGCACCGAAGGTGAACGAGACGAGCGGGACCCGCCGCTGCACGACCAGATCGAGTTTCGCGGCGTACTCGTCGTCGTCCCACACTGGCTCACCAGGCTCGACGCCGTACTTCAGCGCCTCTGCCCGCATCCGCTCCCGGTGCCCGGTCAGATCGGCGCTGGAGCGGCTGCCGGGGACGAAGAGGTTCGCTCCGTAACGGCCGTCGGTGAGTTCAGCCGTGTGCGCGAGCTTGGCGTCGAACGTCTTGGCCACGAGGTATCCCGCGGGCAGAAACCCGAGCCCACCAGCCGCGGTCACCGCACCAATCAGCTCCGGAGTGCTCGGCCCACCGGCCATCGGCGCCGCGATCACCGGAAACTCGAGATCTTCGAACATCCCCCAAGCCTAACCCCGGCAGATTTCGCACCCCTCGGGCGTTGAGAAGGACCATGACCTCAGATCTGGCTGAAGTACGCGCGCTGTCCCTCCAGGAGAACGGCCTCGCGACCATCTCGACCACCCGCGCCGACGGCACTGTGCACAGCAGCGTCGTCAACGCCGGAATCCACTCCGACCCGGTGACCGGCGCACCGTGCGTCGCCTTCGTCGCCCGCGGTGACGCCCGCAAACTCACCCTGCTCCGCCGCACCGGCCACGCGACCGTGACCTTCCGCCGCGGCTGGCATTGGGCCTCGGTCACCGGCCGTACCCACATCCTCGGTCCGGACGATCCGGATCCGGCCTTCCCCGCCACCGACCTGCCTGCCCTGCTGCGCGGGGTGTTCAAGTCCGCCACCGGCACCCACGACAACTGGCCCGAGTACGACCGCGTGATGGCCACCGAACGCCGCGCCGCGGTCTTCGTCACCACGGACCGGATCACCGGCGTGAGCTGACACCGGCCCCGCCCGGCCGGGCCGCCGCGGCGCCGCCCGAGTGCGCCGCCGGACTCCCGGTTCGTGGACGGCTCGATGCCGCCGCCGGACTTGCGGTTCACTGAAGGCTCGATGCCGCACCGCAGCGCACAAAACGGCCCCTTCCACGGCACACCAAACCGGCAAGTCCACCGTTTCGCCACCCAGCCCTGAGCCGGGTGCACACGGGAGCCTCAACCGGACGCGCCGACCGACCGACGTCAATTTCCACCCGCCAAGTCGATCACCGTCCGGCTACCCGATCACCACCCAACCCGCCCGCATCACCACCTATCAGCTTTGTCGCTCCCACCTCGGCTTGGTCACGTCCACCTTCAGTTTCGTCACGCCCACCCCGGCTTCGTCACGCCCACCTCCCATCCCATCGCCGCCTGCCTACCCACCGCGTCATCCCCCATCGCCACCCGGCCTGCTCAGCCACCACGCCGTCACCACCCAGCCTGCCTGTCACCACCCCTCGCCAGTTGCCCACCCAGTCACCGCTTCACCCAGCCGACCGCCATCCCGTCCACCCGTCGCCAACCCAGCTCACCCACCAGCACCCACCCCGGCAGAGCCACCCCGACCCAGCCGGACTCACCCGATCACCACTGCACCCGACCGGTCACCGCCCCGTCCGTCCGAGCAGTGCGTCCGGCACCAGCCGCACCGGGAACGGCCGTACCGCGTCGAATGGCTCGGCTCCGGCCGCCTTGGCGACCTGCTCGTAGCACCCGTCGCTGTCGAGTTCGAACGCGGTGATCGCCGGCTCCGCCGGATCGATCACCCAGTAGCTCGGCACACCCAGCCGCTGGTAGACGGCTTTCTTCGTGTTGAGGTCGTGGATGGCCGTACTCGGGGACAGCACCTCGACCGCGAGCACGGGCGGCGCGGGCAGATCCTTTTCGGTGAAGTCCTCGCTCCGCCCCACCAGGACATCCGGCTGCAGCTCGACCCGATCCCCGGAATGGACCGCGAACGGCGCCCCGAGAACGTCCAGCCCCTCCGGGCAGGTCGCGTCCAGTACACCGAAAAGCCGATAGGCGATCTTCTGGTGCCGGAAACCCGGAGCGGGGCTCACGACGAGTACTCCGTCGATGAGTTCGTAACGGCGGCCATCTTCCGGCATCCCCTCGAGGTCGCGCACCGTCATAGGACCTGCTCCGGCCGGATGCTCGATGTCCGTCATGACCGTCATGGTGCTCTCCTTTCCCTGTTCGCACCAGAGCACACCAGAGAGCACCGACAGAAACGGCGGCCCCGGAGCACCCGGAGCCGCCGTTCACCCGAAAGTGGATTACTTCTTACCCTTCCCACTGTCCTCAGTGGACAGTGCGGCGACGAAGGCCTCCTGCGGGACCTCGACCCGGCCGACGGTCTTCATCCGCTTCTTGCCTTCCTTCTGCTTCTCCAGCAGCTTCCGCTTCCGCGAGATGTCCCCGCCGTAGCACTTGGCGAGCACGTCCTTGCGGATGGCGCGGATCGTCTCGCGCGCGATGATCCGCGAACCGATCGCGGCCTGGATCGGCACCTCGAACTGCTGGCGCGGGATCAGCTCGCGCAGCCGCGTGGCCATCCGGTTGCCGTAGGCGTAGGCGGCGTCCTTGTGCACGATCGCCGAGAACGCGTCCACCGTCTCGCCCTGCAGCAGGATGTCCACCTTCACCAGGTCGGCCGCCTGCTCGCCGGACTCCTCGTAGTCGAGCGAGGCGTACCCGCGGGTGCGCGACTTCAGCGTGTCGAAGAAGTCGAAGATGATCTCCGCGAGCGGGATCGTGTACCGCAGCTCCACCCGGTCCTCGGACAGGTAGTCCATGCCCTGCAGGGTGCCGCGCTTCGCCTGGCACAGCTCCATGATCGTGCCGACGAACTCCGAGGGCGCGAGGATGCTCACCTTCGACACCGGCTCGTGCACCTCGGAGATCTTCAGCCCGGTCGGCCAGTCCGACGGGTTGGTGACCACCAGCTCGCTGCGATCCTCCAGGACCACCCGGTACACCACGTTCGGCGCGGTCGAGATCAGGTCGAGGCCGAACTCGCGCTCCAGCCGGTCGCGGGTGATCTCCAGGTGCAGCAACCCGAGGAAGCCACAGCGGAAGCCGAAGCCCAGCGCCACCGAGGTCTCCGGTTCATACGTCAGCGCGGCGTCGTTGAGCTGCAGCTTCTCCAGCGCCTCACGCAGCTCCGGGTAGTCCGAGCCGTCCACCGGGTACAGGCCGGAGAACACCATCGGTTTCGGCTCGCGGTAGCCGGCCAGCGGCTCCTTCGCGCCGTTGCGCTCCGCGGTCACGGTGTCGCCGACCTTCGACTGGCGCACGTCCTTCACGCCGGTGATCAGGTAGCCGACCTCGCCGACGCCGAGCCCCTTGCTGACCTTCGGCTCCGGCGAGATGATGCCGACCTCGAGCAGCTCGTGCGTGGCCCCGGTGGACATCATCCGGATCTTCTCGCGCGGGGTGATCTTCCCGTCCACCACGCGGATGTAGGTGACCACGCCGCGGTAGGTGTCGTAGACCGAGTCGAAGATCATCGCCCGTGCGGGCGCGTCCGCGTCGCCGACCGGCGCCGGGACCTGGCGCACGCACTCGTCCAGCAGCTCGGCCACGCCCACGCCGGTCTTGGCCGACACGCGCAGCACGTCCGAGGGCTCGCAGCCGATGATGTGCGCGATCTCCGCGGCGTACTTCTCCGGATCCGCCGAGGGCAGGTCGATCTTGTTCAGCACCGGGATGATGTGCAGGTCGTTCTCCAGCGCCAGGTACAGGTTCGCCAGCGTCTGGGCCTCGATCCCCTGCGCGGCGTCGACCAGCAGGATCGCGCCCTCGCACGCTTCGAGCGCGCGGGAGACCTCGTAGGTGAAGTCGACGTGACCGGGCGTGTCGATCAGGTGCAGCACGTGATCGACCCCGCCGACCTGCCACGGCAGCCGGACGTTCTGGGCCTTGATCGTGATGCCGCGTTCCCGCTCGATGTCCATGCGGTCGAGGTACTGCGCGCGCATGGCCCGCTCCTCGACGACGCCGGTCAGCTGCAGCATCCGGTCGGCCAGCGTCGACTTGCCGTGGTCGATGTGGGCGATGATGCAGAAGTTGCGGATGAACTCCGGCGGCGTGAAGGTGGTGTCGGCGAACGTCTTGGGCGCTGTCACTCGGGCTGTCCTCGGGCTGGTCGGAAGTGTCCGGCTCCCATGTTCCCATGGACCTCCGGGTGCGGGTGGGGGTCATCCCCGATGCGGGGCCACGGCGCTCGTGGTGACCTCGAAGTATGACCACTTCACCCTCCCCCGGCGCCGCGGTGGACCGGGCGTTCGGCCACCCGAGCGGCCTGCTCGGCCGCATCGGCGGCAGGCTGATGGCGTTCGCCAACGCGGCCACCGAGCAGCGCATCGTCGACCTCGCCCAGCTCGAACCCGACGAAACGGTGCTGGTCACCGGCCCCGGACCAGGGCTCGGCCTGGACGCCGCGAGCCGGCTGGCCGGCAAGGTGATCGGCGTCGAGCCATCCGGCGAGATGCGCGAACTGTGCCGTGTCCGCTGCGGCGACCGGGTCGAACTGCGTGCCGGCACGGCCGCACACACCGGATCCGCGGACGCCAGCGTGGACGTCATACTCACGGTGAACAACGTCCAGCTGTGGGACGACCGGCCGGCCGCGTTCGCCGAGCTGTTCCGCGTGCTGCGCCCCGGCGGACGGCTGTTGCTGTCTGCGCACGAAAAGCTCCTGTCGGTTACCCGTCACGAACTGGCCGACGAAGCCGCCGAAGCGGGCTTCACCGACCTGCAGACCTGGACCTGGGAGCCGCCGGGCTTCACCGCGCTGGCCGCGCAACTGCGAGCGCGTAAGCCGGGCTAACGGCTGTCGCGGCGCAACGGGTGATCTTCGGGGACTTCGACGAGCACGATCCGCAGACCGTCCGGATCGGTGATCCACGCCTCGTCCGTCCCCCACGGCTCGCGCTGAGGCCCGCGCACCGGCTCGACCCCACGGGCGGCCAGGTCGGCGAGCACCGCGGGCAGGTCGCGGACCTGCAGGAACAGGTTCACGTCCGGGCTCGGCGCGGTCTGCCCGGAGCCGACCACCTCGATCGAGCCGCCGCCGGCGAAGAACCGCGTGCCACCAGGGAATTCGCGCTCGACGGCCAGGCCGAGAGTGTCGCGATAGAAGGCCGTCGAGACCTGCGGATCACGCGGGTGGATCAGCATCCGGCTGCTCAGTACTTCCATGGCTGCATGCCTACCGGAGTGGTTCAGGCCACCGCAATCGCAGCGATCCCGGCCAGCACCACGACCGAGCCGACCAGCCGGCGCACCGCGTTGCGCTCCCCCAGCAGCAGCCACGCTGCAACCCCGCCGAAGACGATCGACAGCTCCCGCGCAGGCGCAACGAGGCTCACCGGCGCGATCTGCAGCGCGTACAGCACCAGCAGGTACCCCAACGGCGAAGCAACCCCGACGACCAGCACCTCGCGACGATGCTCCCGCCACAGCCGTCCGACCTCGACTCGGCCACGTACGGCCGTTGGCGCCAGCAGCACGCTCTGTAGGAGCGCTCCACCACCGAAGTAGACGAGCGGCGGCACGCCCACCGTCGTGACCGACTGCGCGTCCCAAAGCGTGTACGCCGCGATCATGGCACCAGTGAGCACGCCGTAGAACACGCCTGCCCGCCGTGCCTCTTCGCCCGCGTGGCTGCCGCCGAGACTGATCACGAGTACTCCCGCCACCACGAGGACCGCCCCGATCAGCCCAAGCACGCCGGGCCTCTCGTGCAAGAGGAGAACCGCCACGAGCACCGACAACAGCGGCCCGGTCCCGCGCGCGAGCGGGTACACGAGCGACAGATCGCCGACGTGGTAGCCGCGCTGCAGCACGATCCCGTACCCGACATGGAGCACCGCGGTGACGAGCGCCGCCCCCAGCCAGCTCCACTGTGGACGCTCCGGCTCGACGACCAGCGCCACCACCACGAACGGCAGCAAGAGGACTGCGGAAACCGTGTAGTACAGCCAGACGAACTGCGCACCCCCGCCGGAAACCCGCTTGGCCGCGAGATTCCAGACCGCGTGCACGACCGCGGCGGCGAGGACCATGGACAGAGCAGTGCCGTTCACGAGAACCCTTCTGGTCTTGGGCGCATGCCGAAGACCGGGTTCCTCCAGGCTTTTGTCCCGTCAGATGAACGACCGGCACCCTGCCCGGCCGACGGTGCCGCTCGGACCAGCCCCGCCGGACCTCGTTGTCACAGCGCCCGCACAAGACGGACGACGGCCCGGCGACGGAACCCTAGGCACTACCGGATACCACCGTAACCGAGGCGGCAAGGGCGTATCGGACGACTGCCAGCCCCAAGATCCGGGCCGAAGGAAATCCGGGCACCTCGCAGGGCCGCCGAGCTGGGCTGTTAAGCTTTCCCTTCGTCGCCGTGCGGCATTCCGTCAGGGAGGAAACCCGGTCGCCTTCGCGGGCGCTGCCGGAGCCAGTACGTCGCGGTGACGACCTTCATCGAGTGAAAGAGGACGCCTCCATGGCCAATATCAAGTCGCAGATCAAGCGCATCACCACGAACGAGAAGGCGCGGCAGCGCAACCTGGCGATCCGGTCCTCGGTGAAGACCGCGATCCGCAAGTTCCGCGAGGCCGCCGAGTCCGGCGACAAGGACAAGGCCCTCGAGCTGCAGCGCGAGGCCGCTCGCAAGCTCGACAAGGCGGTCACCAAGGGCGTCATCCACGCCAACCAGGCCGCGAACAAGAAGTCGGCGATCGCGAAGCGCGCGAACCAGCTCTGAGCCGGTTCGCCTGAAGGCCCGGTGACCTCGGTCGCCGGGCCTTTTCGTATGCCCAGGTGACCTCGGGCCACGCAACCTCGTCCTGGTCCTACCCGTCAACGGCCTGCCCGCACCGTTCGTGCTGCGATGTCCCACGACCTGCGTTCCGTCTGCCACCCGAAGGACTCACAGCACACGCAGGGTCGCGTGGAACAGCACCCCCACCGCCGCGTCATGCACCCGGTCTCACGTCCTGGACCGGGACCCCGTTCCCCGGACGACCGCAGTTCTTGCGCCGGAACCCGCCGCCTTCGACCGATCCGGTCTTCGGTACCTGCCGCATACCCTCCGGATGACCAGGGAACGCGGCCACGCCACCGCGCCGGACGACGGCGCCGGACGATCGGGGTTCAGCGGTCGCCCCTCGCGACGACCACCTCGACGACGGCTCGTTCCAGGGCGTAGTCCGCGTCCGCGGCGGCGCCTTTCACCTCGGCGTTCAGCCTGGCCACGACGCGCATCGCGGTGGCAAGGCCATCCTGGCCCCAGCCCCGGGACTGGCCCTGTGCCTTGCGGATCTTCCACGGCGGCATGCCGAGCTCGCCGGCCATCTGGTTCGGGTTGCCGCGCCCGGCGGCGGACACCCGCGCGATGGTGCGGACGGCGTCGGCCAGCGCGTCGGCGACCAGCACGTGCGGGACGCCCAGCTGCATCGCCCAGCGCAGCGATTCCAGCGCGGCGGCTCGGTCACCGGCCACGGCCTTCTCCGCCACCGCGAACCCGGTCACGTCGGCGCGGCCGGTGTGGTAGCGGCGTACCGCCTGCTCGTCGATCACGCCGCCGGTATCCGCGACCAGCTGGGTCGCCGCCGAGGACAGCTCGCGCAGGTCGGAGCCGACGGAGTCGAGCAGAGCCGACACGCCCGCTGGGTCGATCTTCCCGCCCGCACGGCGGACTTCGTTGCGTACGAACGATTCCCGTTCGGCGGGTTTGGTGAGCTTCGGGCATTCGGTGATCTCCGCGCCTGCCTTCTTCAGCGCGCCCGGCAGCACTTTGGCCGCCTTGCTGCGCCCGCCGCCGCTGTGCACGACCACCAGCACCACCCCCTCCGCCGGGGCCTTCAGGTAGGCGAGCACCGCGTCGGACAGGTCCTGCGAAATGTCCTGCGCCGACTCCAGCACGATCACCCGCCCCTCCGCGAACAGCGAGGGGCTGACCAGTTCGGCCAGTTCGGGCGGTGTGAGTTCAGACACCCGAATCCGGGTCAGGTCGGCCGTCGGATCGGCGGCCCGCGCCGCGTCCAGCGCGGCGCGCACGGCCCGTTCGATGAGCAGTTCTTCCTCGCCCGTGACGAGGTGCAGCGGCGCGGGTGCGGTGGTCACCCGGCCATCCTCTCACCCGGCCGGCAGTCCGCCCGCTCCGGTGATCTGGACCGCCTCCATGGCACGAGGTGATCGGTGTGCCGTACGGTGTGGCCCAGGCGGCATCCACATCCACTGCGGTGCGCCCACAACTGAATACCGCTCATCCAGAGGGGCAGAGGGAACGGCCCGACGAAGCCCCGGCAACCGGCGTACAGCCTGTCATCCCGCGATCGCGGGATAGCTGACGAACACGGTGCCAATTCCGGCCCGCCATGGCGGGACAGATGAGGAAAGGAACCTCGCGATGACCGCATCCCTCGGCACGGACCCCGCCCGCACCACGCTCGATCTCGGCCCCGCCGTCGAGCTGGTGTCGAAGGAAGAGGGACACCGGCAGCCGCTCGCCCCGGAATTCGTGTCCGCGGAGGACTTCTCACCGCTTGAGGTGGCCTACGACTTCGGCCGCGTACGCCGTGAGGACATCGAGGCGGGCCCGAAGAACATCTGGCGCTACAAGAAACTCCTTCCCGTCCCCTCGACCGTCGAGCAGATCCCGAACACCGAACCGGGCGGTACCCGGCTCGTGCGCGCCGACCGGCTTGCCAAGGCACTCGGCCTGAAGACCGTGTGGGTCAAGGACGACACCGGCAACCCCACCCACTCGTTCAAGGACCGTGTGGTCGCGGTGGCACTCGCCGCGGCCCGCGAGTTCGGCTTCGAGGTCCTCGCGTGTCCCTCGACCGGCAACCTGGCCAACGCGACCGCGGCCGCCGCCGCGCGCGCCGGCTGGCGGTCGGTCGTGCTGATCCCGAAGAGCCTCGAACGTGCCAAGATCCTCACCACCGCGGTCTACGACGGCGACCTGATCGCTGTCGACGGCAATTACGACGACGTGAACCGCCTCGCCACTGAGTTGGCCGCCGAGCACCCGAAGTGGGCGTTCGTGAACGTCAACGTCCGCCCGTACTACTCCGAGGGCTCGAAGACGCTCGGCTTCGAGGTCGCCGAACAGCTCGGCTGGCGCCTGCCGGAACAGATCGTGGTGCCCATCGCCTCCGGTTCCCAGCTGACCAAGGTGGACAAGGGTTTCCGCGAGTTCGGTCAGCTCGGCCTCGTGGAAGCCAGCCCGTACAAGGTGTTCGGCGCCCAGGCCACCGGCTGCTCCCCGGTGTCGACGGCGTTCCGCAACGGGCACGACGTGGTCCAGCCGGTGAAGCCGGACACCATCGCCCGTTCGCTCGCGATCGGCAACCCGGCCGACGGCCCCTACGTGCTCGACGTGGTCCACCGCACCGGCGGCGCGATCGAGGACGTCACCGACGAGGAGGTCGTGGAGGGCATCCGGCTGCTCGCGCGCACCGAAGGCATCTTCACCGAGACCGCGGGCGGGGTCACCGTCGCCACCGCGAAGAAGCTGCTGGAGACCGGCAAGCTCGACCCGGACGCGGAGACGGTGCTCCTGATCACCGGCGACGGCCTCAAGACCCTCGACGCGGTGGAGAACCACCTCGGCCCGAAGGCGACGGTGCCGCCGTCCACGGAGGCCGTGAGCAAGGCACTCGGCTACTGACACGACGGTCCGGTCGTATCCGGTCGCCGCCGTTCGGTGACCGGACACGAACCGGCACGCCACCGGCACTGGCAGCAGCTAGTGCGGTGGTCCCCGTGGCTCACCCCTGCGCGCGACGACAGGCCCACCGTCGCCGGGAAGTACCGCGGTGTCCCCGTCGACGTCGGTCCGGGTGATCAGCGCACCCAACGCCCCCAGAACGTCCACTGTGGACTTGCTGGGATGCCCATATCCATTGCCCGCACCGACGCTGATCAACGCCGCGCGCGGCCTTACCGCAGCAAGGAACTGCGGCACGGAGTATTTCGAACCGTGGTGCGGCACCTTGAGCACATCCGCGGTCAGGTCCACTCCCCCGGCCAGCAAGTCCGCCTGCGCGGCCAGTTCGACGTCCCCGCTCAGCAGCACCCGGCCGGCAGACGTGGTGGCGCGCAGCACCACTGAGCTGTTGTTGATCATCGTGCCATCCTGGAGGGCAGGCGATCTGGTAGTCGCGTAACGCGGCCCGAGCACGTCGAGAGACAAGCCCGGCCAGTCGAGCCGCCGGCCCTGGTTCAACTCCACCAGCGGTACCCGGTGCTTCGCGGCCTCGGCCGAGACCTGCTGCCATGCCCACGCAGGCGCCCGCCCCGGCCCGACCGCGACCGCGCCGACGGCTCTCCCCTCGAACACCGACGAGAGCCCGCCCACATGGTCGGCGTGCAGGTGGCTCAACACGATCAGCGGCACCCGGTCCACACCGAGCCGGTTCAGGCATTCGTCGACCGGCCCCGGTTCCGGCCCGGTGTCGACCACCACCGCACGCCCGGGTTCTCCGGTCGCCAATACGAGGGCGTCCCCCTGTCCGACGTCGCATTCGACTGCGGCCCAGTCCTTCGGCGGCCAGCCGAGCTCCAGCACCCGGGCAGGCACCACCGCCAAGAGCACCACCACCAGCCCGACCGCCACGAACACTCGCAGACGCCGGAATCGCAGCGCCACCACGGCGAGGATCATCAGTCCGGCCGCCCACAGACCCCCAAGCCAGCCACCCGGCCAGCCGAGCACGGCGCCAGGTGCGCGCGCACCGTGGCGAGCCACAGTGATCAGCCACCGCGCCTCAGGATCTGCCAGCCGGATCAACAAGTGCCCGGCACCGCTCCACCACGGCCCGACGACGGTGGCCAGCACTCCCAGCACAGTGACCGGCGCGACCACCGGTGCAGCAAGCACATTCGTGAGCACCGAGACCAGGCTGACCGTGCCTGCCATCCCGGCGATCACCGGCGCGGTGACCACGAACGCGGCCAGCGGGACCGCAAGACCTTCCGCGTAACCCGGCGGAATCCCTCGGCGGGCCAAGGAATCCGCCCACTTCGGCGCGATCAGCACCAGCCCGGCGGTGGCGAACACCGACAATGCGAACCCGAAGTCCGCCGCCATCGCCGGGTCCCATCCGACGAGCACACACACCGCGAACGAGAGCGCGGGCAGTGCGGAGCCACGGCGCCCCAACGCCAGCGCGAGCAGCCCGACAGCGCCCATCATCCCGGCCCGCACCACACTCGGCTCCGGTCCCACCAGCACCAGGAAGCCGAGCAGACATACACCGGCGGCTACTGCGGACAATCTCGGCCCGGCGCGCAGTAACCTGCACAACAGCAGTACCGCGCCACAGATAATCGCAACGTTGCCACCGCTCACAGCCATCAAATGGGTGAGACCCGAGGCAGTGAACTCTTGCTCCACCTGTTGCGGCAGCGCGCTGGTGTCGCCGATGACGAGACCGGGCAGCAAGCCGGCCGGTTCCTCGGGCAACACGGAGCACAACGAGTGCAGCCCGCTCCGCAATGTCTCCGCCGCGCGTTGCCACCATGGCGCCGGACCGACGTCTACGGGTCGGTCGCGCACGGAGAGCACCGCCGCCGTCAGATCGCCGCCCCGTGCGGAGCTGAGCCGCCCGGTGGCCGTCACCTCTTGGCCGGGCAGCAACGCTCCCCATCCCGCTACCGGCGCGAGCAGGAGTACCCGCCCCGTCGAGTCGACTGCCTGACCGTCCACAGTGGCCGCTTCCACTACCGCGGGGACGGCGACTGACCGAGCACCGGCTTGCTGATCGGCGTAACCCGCTCTGTGAATGGGCCGCGGACGCTCGCTGACCTCGATCCGGAGCAACGCGGCGGTTCCGCGGACAGCGGCTGACGCGAGAGGATCGTGTTCCGCGTCGTGAATACGCGCCGCGGTGGGGATCGCAGCGACCAATCCGAGGAGCAGCAACGCTCCCCCGGCACCGACGAACCGCCGACGACCGCAGATCAGCAGGACCAGCGCCACGACTGCCGCGAGCGCTCCGGTGAGAACCGCGACCCACCAGCCGAGCTGTAGTCCGCCAAGTGCACCCGCCCATCCCGCCACCGCCGCCGGAACGAGGCGGAAATCGTGATCACGCCAGGAATTCATCTGCGGGTCCGAGCGGCTGGTGATCGTCATCCGACCACCACTTGCGCGCGCAACTTCTCAAACTTACTCTCCCCAATACCGTCGACCTCGCGAAGCTGCTCGACGCTGGTGAAACCGCTGTGCTGGGTACGCCAGTCGATGATGCGCCGCGCTGTGACCTCGCCGACTCCGGGAAGGGTGTCGAGCTGTTCGGGCGTCGCGGAGTTCAGGTCGATCTTGCCGGGCGCAGCCCCGGCGCCTGCCGGAGCGGCCTGGGCCGCCGGCAGGCCGACCGCGAGCTGTTCGCCGTCGGTGAGCTTGCGCGCCAGATTGAGACCGGAAAGATCGATGCCCGGGACCGCGCCGCCCGCCGAGCGCAGTGCGTCGGCCACCCGCGAACCGGGCGGAACCGTGACGAGCCCCGGATTCCGTACTCGCCCAATGACGCTGACGACGAGTTTCGCCGCCGACGATGAGGACGCCGCACCCGCTTCGTGCCCCTGAGCACGAGCACTTGGCAGCGGCGGGGCTACCTCCGCCGCTGGAGATCCGCCGAACACCACGAAGCCGACCACCACGACCACGGCAGCGAGCGCTGCGGAAATGCCGACGAGCACGCCTCGACGGCCGAAGATCGCGGGCAGGCCGGGGTGCCCGGGGTCGTTGCCCCCGGGCAGCCAGCGGCGGACGAGCCGACCACCGGGCCCGACCGTCTGCGGGCCCGCGGCCAGCTGGTCGGCCAGCCAGGCGAGCCTGGCGTTGACGGGAGTGCCCGGATCACGGGCGGATTGCTCGAACACACGATCGACGCTAGCGGCTGGACCGGCCGTCGGCGAGCAAGTTCCGCGGGGGCTGTGGACAACCCACCCCTTGTGGACAACTCGGCCCCCGAAGCCATTAATCGCCTTGGTTCTTCAGGACCGGCGTGCACTATGGCTTCCATGCCATCTCCTTCAGCACGGGCACTCACTCACGTCACCGCACAGTCCGCAGGCGAACCGGTGGAACCGGCCTGGCGGGTAACCCTGCACTTCCACCCGGATCGGCTCGCCGGCGGCGTACCGATCCTCGACCGCATGGCCGACGATGGCCGATACCGCTCGCAGTTCGAAACCGGTACCGGCAACGGTGGGCTGACCGCGTATCCCGGTGGCGACCGGTGGCGCTGGGAAAGCCGGATCTTCGCCGGCGCCTACGACAATGCGCCACCGGCGGATCGGCCGGTCTACGGTGCGTTCAATTTCCGCGCACGTCGGGTCGGCGGCTCGCCGCGATTCGGCTCGGCGCACTTCCGGCTGGCCGCACATACCTTGGCTCGGACCACGTTCTGCTATCCGGACAGCGTGTTCGAACCCACGAATTTCGGGGTTTCCGCCCGGCTCTCACCCTTGATCGCGCAGGCTGCAGCAGACGACAAAGACCCCTTGGACGATTACGTGGAGGCGCACGTACACGGCGGCCTGGATCTGCGCCGGGATGTCGAGGCGCTCGTGCTCGATCCGGTTCATCGGGGCACTCCGACGGAGAACTCCGCGCTGCGGCTCGGCTGCCCGATCGAATGGCACGGCGGTTTCACGCTTGCCGTTGCGGAACTCCGCCGCCATCCGACGTACCGGGGCGCGGAATTCGTCACGCTCGGCCTCTCCCTCGCACAGGACGGGCGGCTCGATCCGGCGGTACTCGGCACCGCCTCCCGGTCCGGGAAGCACGACGAACAGGCGCTCAAACGCGTGTGGCACTACGTGGCGAGATTCGGAAGTCCCGAGATGCGGGCTCACTCACCCGCGGCCCGCTGCACGACCACGCCGAGCACTCCGGGACCGGTGTGCGCGCCGATCACCGCACCGATTTCGGAGACCACGCACCCGCCGCCGCAGCCCGGAATCGCTTCCTCCAGCCGGTTCGCCAGCTCGACTGCTCGTTCCGGCGAGGCGAGGTGGTGTACCGCCAGTTCGACCGGCCCGGTACCGGCGGCACGCACGGACAGCTCGACCAGTCTGTCCATCGCCCGGTTCATCGTGCGGACCTTCTCCAGCGGCAGGATCCGTCCTTCGGACATGTGCAGCACCGGTTTCACCGCCAGGGCGGTGCCGAACAGCGCGGCCGCGGATCCGATCCGCCCGCCGCGACGCAGGTGTTCGAGCGTCTCGACGACGAACAGTGTCGAGGAACGCCTGGCGGCGTCCACTGCCGCGGCTTCCACCTCGGCGGGGCCGGCACCGCTTGCCGCGACGGCCGCCGCGTGCAGTGCGGAAAAACCCAAACCCATTGCCGTGGTACGGGAATCGACCACCCGAATCCGGTCGGAACCCACCTCCTCGGCCGCGATCACCGCGGCCTCCCAGGTGCCGGACAGCTCGCTGGACAGGTGGATCGAGACCACCGCGTCCGAACCCGCATCGAGTGCGGCTCGGAACTCGGCGGCGAACTCCGCGGGCGTGGGCCGGGAGGTCGTGATGATCTTGTGCTCGCCCAGCGCTTCCGCGAGCGCGGCCGGGCCCATGGCGACACCGTCCAACGAACTGACACCGTCTACCAGGACATGCAGAGGCACCACCCGCACCGCGTGCCGCTCGGCGAAGCCTTCGGGCAGGTGCGCGGTGGAGTCCGTGACCACGGCGACCGACACGCGCTCAGCCTACGTTGCCGACGCGGACATACGGCGCGATCAGCTTCGCCATCGCAGTGCCGAACGCCTCATGTCCCGCCCATCCCCAGTGCATACCGTCCGGATTTCCCGCACCACTGAGCACGTGTTCGGCGATAGCGCCGGGCGTGTCGAGCAACGGAACTTCGCGCTGCGCAGCCCACGATGTGAGCGAAGCGACCGCTGCGGCACGCCCCGTGTGTACCCGGCCGTATGCATCCGCGCGGTGCACCGACGGCGCCATTCCGAACACCGGCAACTCGGGACGCAGTGCGCGCAACGCTTCGACGGACTGATCGAGGAAGCCGACCGTCAGGTGCGCCGGCAGGACCCGGGGACGCCCGCGCAAAGCGATGGACAATTTCGGCTGAGCGGCCAGATACGCGCCCCGGACGACGTGGCGCACGCGCTCGGGCCGCAAATACCGCAGACCTTGGCGGAGATAGGTAGGCAACGGCGACGGCAACGTGTCCATGCTGCCCACCCCGAGCACGACGGCGTCCACGCGGTGCAGATCGGCCCAGACTCGAGGATCGCCGGTGAGCGACCACCAGAGATCGCGCGCGGTCCAGCCGATCCCGGCGACCAGATCGGCGCGGCCGGAAAGGACGTTCGCAGTGACATTGGGCCATAACCGCGGCTCATCCGCGGCGCAGGGGCCCTCGGGTCCGTGGAAACTCAGCGAATCGCCGAAGACGAGCAGGTGCGGGCCCATCAGCTCAGCCGGTGATCCCCGCGTTGTAGGCGTGCAGCCGCCATTTTCCGTCCCGGCGGCCGAGCTCCACCCAGTGGCAGTTCATGATCCCGCCCAGCGACGGCCAGAGCCCGACGGGCAGATCGAGCAGCTTGGCGGTGAGCGCGACGATCAGCCCGCCATGGGTGGCCAGCAGCACCGCGTCGCCGACCTCGGAGTTCGGGGCCAGCAGGTCCTCGACCACCTCGGTGGCCCGCTCGGCGACGTCCACGCGCGACTCGCCGCCGGGTGGCGCCCACGCGGCGTCGGCGCGCCAGCGGGCGCGGTCACCGGGGTAGGCCTCGTCGACCTCGGGGCCGGTCATGCCCTGCCATTCGCCGAGGTGCGTTTCCCGCAGCCGCTTGTCGATGCGCAGCGGCACGCCGATCGCTTCGGTGAGCACGGTCGCGGTGTCGGTGGCCCGGTGCAGATCCGAGGCGATCACCAGATCCGGGGAAAACCGGGCAAGCGCGGGGATGGCGAATCGCGCCTGGTTCCAGCCGACCGGGGTCAGCGCGGAATCCAAGTGCCCCTGCATGCGGCCGGCGGCGTTGTAATCCGTCTCGCCGTGCCGCCACAGCAGCAGCCGCCCCGGGCTCACGCCCGCCGGCCCTCCGCGTCGTCGCCGGGCACCTCTGCGGGTACCGGCTTGAGCCCTTCGACCTCGATCCGCGGGCAGTCTTTCCAAAGCCGCTCGAGCCCGTAGAACGAACGCTCTTCGACATGCTGCACGTGGACCACGACGTCGACGTAGTCCAGCAGCACCCAGCGGCCCTCGCGAGCCCCTTCGCGACGGACCGGCTTGTGCCCGTCGATGCGCAGCTTCTCTTCCACGTTGTCGACGATCGCGCCGACCTGCCGCTCGTTCAGCGCGGACGCGATCACGAAGGCGTCGGTGATCACGAGCTGGTCGGACACGTCCAGCACGATCACATCGCTGGCCAGTTTGTCGGCGGCCGCGTGCGCTGCCGCCACCGCCAGGTCCCGCGCCTCGGACGTCGCTGCCACAGTGCTCCTTCGGATTCGGGGTACGCCCGGAAGAGAGTACCCGGTCAGCCGTCGCGGTCCTTGCGGTACAGGTCCTTCTTCGCGATGTAACGCACCACACCGTCCGGCACGAGGTACCAGACCGGCTCCCCGCGCTCGACGCGCTCGCGGCAGGCGGTGGACGAGATCGCCATCGCGGTGACCTCCACCAGGCTCACCTTGCCGCTGGGCAGATGATGCGAATTGAGCCGGTAGCCGGGCCGGGTGACCCCGATGAAATGCGCGAAGTCGAACAGCTCGTCCGCCTTGTGCCAGGTGAGGATCTGCTCGAGTGCGTCCGCTCCGGTGATGAAGAACAACTCGTCGTCCGGGTACTCCTCGTGCAGATCCCGGAGCGTGTCCACGGTGTAGGTCTGGCCGCCACGGTCGATGTCCACCCGGCTCACCGAGAACACCGGGTTGGAGGCGGTCGCGATCACCGTCATCAGATAGCGGTCCTCGGCCCGGGTGACCCGGCGACCCACCTTCTGCCACGGCTGGCCGGTGGGGACGAAGATGACCTCGTCGAGCGCGAACCTGGACTGGACCTCGCTCGCCGCGACGAGGTGGCCGTGGTGCACGGGGTCGAAGGTGCCACCCATGACCCCGATCCGGCGTGGTGACATAGCTGGTGAGCCTATACGCGCGCAGGCGCGGCGGCTGCCCCTCCGGACTGCGACGTGGCTAACCCTGAATCGGCCAGACTGTGACATGAGTCACATAACCCTGGGTTTCCGAGTGTGAGCGGCCCGTTCGCTCCGCATCCGGCTCCTGCTTTGTCGGGGGCATGGGGTAGACGTGGGGATGTGGACACCACCGAGACCCTGCGAACCCGCGCCGAGACACTGCTCCGCGCGCTCGCCGGGGAGACCGCCCAGCTTCGTGACGACCAGTGGACCGCCATCGAGGCGCTGGTCGCCCACCACCGGCGCGCGCTCGTCGTGCAGCGCACCGGATGGGGCAAGTCGGCGGTGTACTTCCTGGCCACGGCGCTGCTGCGGGAGCGGGGCGCGGGGCCGACGGTGATCGTCTCGCCGCTGCTCGCGCTGATGCGCAACCAGATCTCCGCGGCGGCGCGCGCCGGGATCCACGCGGCGACCATCAACTCGGCCAACGCGCAGGAATGGGATCAGGTCCAGGCGACCGTGGCGACCGGCGAGGTGGACGTACTCCTGGTCAGCCCCGAACGGTTGAACAACCCGGACTTCCGCGACCAGGTGCTGCCGAAGCTCACCGCGGAGGCCGGGCTGCTGGTGGTCGACGAGGCCCACTGCATCTCCGATTGGGGACACGACTTCCGGCCGGACTACCGGCGGCTGCGCACACTGCTGGGCGAGCTGCCGGACGGCGTGCCGGTCCTCGCCACCACGGCGACCGCGAACGACCGAGTGGCCACCGACGTCGCCGAGCAGCTCGGCATCGGCGACGATGCGGGCACCCTGGTGCTGCGCGGGCCGCTCGACCGGGAGAGCCTGCGGCTCGCGGTCGCGGAGCTGCCCACCGACGAGGCCCGGCTTGCCTGGCTCGCCGAGCACCTCGCGGATCTGCCCGGGTCGGGGATCATCTACACGCTCACCGTGGCGGCCGCGCACGACGTCACCGCATTGCTGAGCGACCGCGGGTACCCGGTGGCGGCCTACACCGGCAAGACCGATCCGGCCGACCGGCAGGCTGCGGAGGACGATCTCCTGGCGAACCGGGTCAAGGCGCTCGTGGCCACCTCGGCGCTCGGTATGGGGTTCGACAAACCGGACCTGGGATTCGTCGTGCACCTGGGCGCGCCGTCCTCGCCGATCGCGTATTACCAGCAGGTCGGCCGAGCTGGGCGCGGGGTGGAGAGGGCCGAGGTGGTGCTGCTGCCGGGCCGCGAGGACAAGGCGATCTGGGCCTATTTCGGCTCGCTCGCCTTCCCGGACGAGCTGCGGGTGTCCCAGGTGCTGAACGCGCTTTCCTACGCCGACCGTCCACTTTCGACAGCCGCGCTGGAGCCGTCGGTCGAGCTTTCCCGGTCGCGGCTGGAAATGGTGCTGAAGGTGCTCGATGTGGACGGTGCGGTCCGCCGGGTGCGAGGCGGCTGGGAAAGCACCGGGCAGCCGTGGGAGTACGACCGCGAGCGGTACGCGCGGGTCGGCACGGCGCGGGCGGCGGAGCAGGACGCGATGCTCGGCTACCTGGCGACCACGGGGTGCCGGATGGAGTACCTCCGCAAGCAGCTGGACGATCCGGAGGCGGCACCGTGTGGCCGGTGCGACAACTGTACCGGGCAGCACTGGGACACCGCGGTATCCGAGGAGATCGCCGGCGCGACGCGGGAACGGCTCGACCGGCCCGGCGTCGAGATCGCGCCACGCAAGCAGTGGCCGAGCGGGATGAGCGGGCTCGAGGTGCCGCTGTCCGGCCGGATCGCGGCGGGCGAACAGTCCGAGCCGGGTCAGGTGCTGGGCAGGCTCACCGACGTCGGCTGGGGTGGCCGGCTGCGTTCGCTCGTCGGGCCGGGCTCGGCCGACGCCGAAGTGCCGGACTCGGTGTTCGACGCGTGCGTGAAGGTGCTTGCCTCGTGGCAGTGGAAGCAACGCCCGGTGGCGGTGGTCGCGATCCCTTCGGCGACGCGGCCACAGCTGGTCGACAGCCTCGCCTTGCGGTTGTCCGCGATCGGGCGGCTGGACTACCTCGGCGAACTGGCGTCGGCAGGCCCGCCGCCCCGGCAGGCGAACAGCGCCCAGCGGCTGGCGGATCTGTGGCGGCGGCTGAGCCTGCCGGAGCCGTTGGCCGAGGCACTGGCCGGGACGCACGGACCGGTCCTGCTGGTGGACGACGTGATCGACACCGGCTGGACGATGACGTTGGCCGCCCGTCTGCTCCGGACCGCGGGTGCGGACGCGGTGCTGCCGTTCGCGTTGGCCAGCACGGCCTGAGCCGGCTCCGGGGTGCGCGGGGTCGGAAAGGGGCGGGACCTGGAAAGAGGGTGAGGAAGGAGCGGATCCGGAACCAACGGGGCGTGGTCAAGTCGATGGCGTTGGTGAATGGCGGCAGGCTGGTTCAGGAAGGCGCCGGTCGATGGTGCCGATGGACGGAGGGGACTGAGTGAGCGATCTGGGTGAACCGGGCGTGTGAGCGGCCCGGTCCGCCAGGGCGGGTGTGCCGGGCGAGCGATCTGGGAGAGCTCGGCTTGACGGTGTGCGTGGGCGGTGTGAACAAGCGGCGCTGGCGGCCTCGATCGCGCGGCGTGGGCAAATCCGGACCGGCGGCGTGCTTGTGCGGCCTCGGATAGGGCGTCGGCGCGCCGGGACGGTGGTGCGGCGAGTCGTCCTGATGTGTGGCTCCGTAAGGGCTAACCGGGTCCGTAAGGCAGCCGAGTGGCCTGAGCGCAAGACTTGGCAGACGGGCTGTGGCGAACGCACATCTCGTCCCGGGTACGCAGAGACACGGCGGGAGCTGAGGGAGCGAGTGGGCGGTTCGATTGGGCTGTTCCCTGACCCCGAGCGACCGGAAATCCCGGTTTCGGCGGGGCTCATCGGCCGAGGAGTATGCGGGCACTGCGGCACGTCGAAGCCCGGCCAGAGCGGGCAACAAGCAGGTCCGCGGCGCCCGGACGCGCCGGACCCCAGCACGCCAAGCCCTAGCCGGACGAGCAGGACCCAGCACACCGGGCCTGACCGGGTCACGCACCACGCAGACCCAGCCCCGACCGGCCAGGCACCACGTGCGCCAAACCCGACGAGCGGCAGGCACAGGCACCAGGCACACCCAGTTCGACCAGGTCAGGCACCACGCACACCCAGCCCGACCAGGCCAGGCACCACCGGTACCAGACCCCACGAGCCAGCAGGCACGCCAGACCAGCCCGAACCGGCCGACAGGCACGACCGGCACCGAGGGGAAGGCGGGTCCCGGGACTCGGCAGGAACTGATCAGGAGCCGATTCGGCAAGAACTACCGAGGCCGGGCGGTTTCTGGCAAAGTGCCGTCCTGTTTCGGGTGAGACGGGGAGGTCGGGAATGGGCGAGCCGGCGGTGGCCGACGGGACGGCGCGGCATCGGTTGCCGGTGCGGAAGTTGTTCGCGGCCAGTGCGGGGAACGCGCTGGAGTGGTTCGACTGGACGATCTACGCGACGTTCAGCATCTACTTCGCGGCGGCCTTCTTCCCGGCAGGGAACGACACGCTGGCGTTGATCAACACGTTCGCCACCTATGCGCTCGCGTTCTTCTTCCGGCCGCTCGGTGGGGTGCTGCTCGGGCGGTTCGCGGACGTGCGCGGGCGCAAGCCGGCGATGATTCTCACCATCGGGTTGATGGCGGGCGGGTCCGTGGCGATCGGGGTGCTGCCGACGTTCGAACAGGTGGGATGGCTGGCGCCGGTGCTGCTGCTCGTCGCGCGGATCGCGCAGGGGCTTTCGCTCGGGGGTGAGGTGTCCAACGCCTCCGCCTACCTCGGGGAGATCGCGCCGAGCGAACGGCGGGGGCGGTATTCCTCGTTCTTCTACATCTCGACCGGGTCGGCGGTGCTGGTCGCGACGGTGCTCGGGTTCGTGCTCGCGCGGACGATGGACAAAAGCCAGCTGAGTTCGTTCGGCTGGCGGATTCCGTTCCTGCTGGGCGGAGTGCTCGGCGTGGTCGGGCTGTGGTTGCGCCGCAGTCTCGCCGAAAGCGAGCTGTACCAACGAAAGAAGGAACAAGCCCGGCGCGTCGAACGGCCGTTGCGCACCACGCTCACGCACCACCCGCGTGCGGTCGGGCAGCTGGTCGGGTTCACGATGCTGTCGACGCTTTGCTACTACACGTTCTTCAGCGCGCTCACCTCGTTCGCGGTGAAGAACCGGGGCGCGGACGACGTCGACACCTTCCTGGCGTTGTCCATCGGCACCGCGTTGTTCGTCGCGCTCCAGTACCCGATGGGGGCGCTCGCCGATCGGGCGGGGCGCAAACCGCAGCTGCTCGTGTGGGCCGGGGCGACGGCGCTTGTGATCGTCCCGCTGTCCTACCTCGTGCGGCCGGGGCTCGGTGGGTTACTCGTCGTGTTCTGCGTGGGACTCGGGCTCTACACGGCGATGACCTCGCTCGCCCCGGCGATCATGAGTGAGCTGTTCCCGACCGAACTGCGCGGGCTGGGCATCGGCGCCTGGTACAACCTCACCGTCGCGGTGTTCGGCGGCACCGCTCCCCTGGTGCTCAACGCGCTGTCCGCGGCGGGGGCCGGGACGGCGTTCTTCTGGTACGTGGCAATCGCGGCGGCCATCGCGTTCCTGGTCATCCTGCGCCTGCCCGAGACAACGGGCACTGAGCTGCAGTAATCCATTCGAGACCGTCCGCGCAGAGTCGATACGCTGCGGCGATCCGCCGACGCGAAGGAGGGACACCGTGCAACCGCAGCTCGAAGTGAACGAGGACTTGGCGCGACGCGTGGTAGCCGCCATCGGCCGCGCGTTCGGTCTCGATCTGGCCCCTGCCGAAGCGCTCATCGCAGTGTCCACACGCGACGGTGTGGACTACCAGTGCAACCTGGCGATGAGCCTGGGCAAACGACTCGCCACCCCACCCCGTGAAGTGGCCAGGCGGATCCTGGAACACCTCGACCTCGGGAATGTCCTGGAGCCGCCGGAGATCGCCGGGCCCGGGTTCCTCAACTTCGTGTTGCGCCGAAGCTGGCTCGAGGACCGGGTGCACGCGCTGGCCGGGGACGACCGGCTCGGCGTGGCGCCGGAGGAGCAGCCCCGCCGCATCGCGCTCGACTACAGCAGTCCCAACGTCGCGAAGGAAATGCACGTCGGGCACCTGCGGTCCACGGTGCTCGGCGACGCGATCACCCGGCTGCTGCGGTTCGCCGGGCACGAAGTGCTGCCACACAACCATCTCGGCGACTGGGGCACGCCGTTCGGCATGCTCATCGAGCATCTGCTTGACAAACCACCGGCGGCCCGCAGCGGGATAGGCGACCTGAACGCGTTCTACCAGACCGCACGGCGGAAGTTCAACAGCGACGAGAAGTTCGCCGCGAGATCTCGTGAGCGCGTGGTCAAGCTGCAGAGCGGAGACCTCGAAACCCTTGCGGTCTGGCAGGAACTCGTCGACGAGTCGACTCGGCACTTCAACGAGGTCTACCGAAGTCTCGGCATCACGCTGACCGACGCCGACATCTACGGCGAGAGCTTCTACAACCCGTACCTCGCGAATGTTGTACACGAGCTGGAAGCAGACGGGCTCACCGAGATCAGCGACGGCGCGGTCTGCGTGTTCCCCGAAGGCTTCCACAACCGCGAAGGCGACCGCCTTCCGCTGATCGTCCGCAAACGCGACGGCGGCTATGGCTATGCGGCCACGGACCTCGCCACGGCGAAGTATTGGACCACGGAACGTGGCGCCACCGATCTGCTGTACGTGGTCGGCACACCGCAGGCACAGCACTTCGCGATGCTGTTCGCGGTGTGCCGCGCAGCAGGCTGGCTAGACGGCGTACACGCCAAGCACATCGGGTTCGGCTCCGTACTCGGTACGGACGGCAAGGTGATGCGGACGCGCGCGGGCGAGACGATCAAGCTCGCCGACCTGCTGGACGAAGCGGTCTCCCAAGCCGCGGAAGTCGTCGCCGAACGCAGTGAATTGGGCGCGGACGAACAGCGTGCCGTCGCGCACGCTGTCGGCATCGGCGCGGTGAAGTACGCCGACCTGTCCGGTGACCGCGAGCGTGACTACGTGTTCGACTGGGGTCGCATGCTGGCGAAGGACGGCAACACCTCCGTGTACCTGCAGTACGCACACGCACGCATCGAGTCGATCCTTACGAAAGCAGGTAACCGCAGCGACGACACGGCCGTGCTACTCGCCGAACCAGCGGACCGCGCACTCGCGCTCACCCTGTTGCGCTTCGGCGAGGCCATACGAGCAGCAGTGTCCGCGTACGCGCCGCACAAGCTGTGTACGTACCTGTACGACGCCGCAGTCGCGTTTTCTCGCTTCTACGAACAGTGTCCGGTGCTCGCTGCAGAGAACGCCGAGCTACGCGCTTCCCGGCTCCAGCTGGCAGCGTTGACCTCGCGCACCTTGGTGCTCGGGCTGGGGCTGCTCGGCATCGAAGCGCCGCAACGTCTGTGACCGGCGGCGGTGATCGGTGGCGATGCGTTGCCGCGGCAGCGCAGGTGCGGAAAGGAAACAGCGGGCGCGAGCAAATGCAGATCGGTGAATTCGCCGAGCGTACCGGCCTTTCCCTGCGCACCATCCGCTACTACGAGGAAGTCGGGCTGTCGTGCCGAGCGCGCGCAGCCAGGGCGGGTTCCGCCTGTACACCGAACCGGACATCGACCGGCTACAGCTGATCAAGCGGATGAAGCCGCTGGGCTTCCATCTGGAGGAGATGCGCGAGGTGCTCGCCATCCTGGACCCGTTTGTCGGGCAGCCCACCGGTCGACGATCCGGCCGGGTTCAGCGGCACCGCCGAACAGGCCTGCCGCGATCTGCGCGCGAAGCTCGCCGCGGTCGGCGGGTCGCGGAGATTCGGGGCGGCCTCGGGTGTGGTTCGGGGTAGCCGGAACCGTCGGCTGCCGCAGGGAAGGGGTTCAGCGGCACCAAGATCCGCGTGCACCCCGTTCGCGGCGCTGCCCCATGGGAAATTCGTAGCTGGAACGGCCGATCAACGCAGCCAACTCCGCCGCGTCGAGTCGGCGGGAGACACACGGCGACTCAACGACGCAACGGCACCAAATCATCCGCATGTACCACCTCACGACGCTGCTCCACCGGAAGCTCATGACTGGAGCGGCCGATCAACGCAGGCAACTCCGCCGCATCGAAGGCGACCACGCCGCGGGCGACCGGGAGGTCGGCCGGGTCGACGAGGTCGACCACGTCGCCGGCCTGGAAATCGCCGTCGAGGCCGGTGATGCCGGCGGACAGGAGCGAGCGGCGGCGCAGGATGGCCTGGACCGCGCCTTCGTCGAGGCGGAGTTTTCCGGTGGCGTCGGTGGCGTAGCCGAGCCAGAAACGCCGGGCGGACAGGCGGGTGTCGGCGGGGGTGAACGCGGTGCCGACCTCGGCCGTGCCGAGCGCGTCGGCGGCGTTCGCGGCGGCGGCGAGCAGGACGGGGATGCCGGCGCCGGCGGCGGTGCGGGCGGCGGCGAGTTTCGAGACCATGCCGCCGGTGCCGAGGCCGGAGGAGGACATGCCGACCGAGATTCCGTCCACATCGGACTCGCTGTGCACCTCGGCGATACGGCGGGTGGCACCGGCGCGTGGATCCCCGTCGTACAGTCCGTCCACATCGGACAGCAGGACGAGTGCGTCGGCGCCGATCAGGTGGGCCACCAGTGCGGCCAGCCGGTCGTTGTCGCCGAACCGGATCTCCTGGGTGGCCACGGTGTCGTTCTCGTTCACCACGGGCACCGCGCCGAGGGCGAGCAGCCGGGAGAAAGTGCGCTGCGCGTTGCGGTAGTGGGACCGGCGGACCACGTCGTCCGAGGTCAGCAGGACCTGGCCGACGGTGAGCGCGTAACGGCCGAACGACTCCGCGTACGCGTGCGCGAGCGCGAGCTGGCCAACGCTCGCGGCGGCCTGCTGGGTGGCCAGGTCACGCGGGCGTTTGCCCAGCTCCAGCGGCGCCAGGCCGGCGCCGATCGCACCCGAGGACACGAGCACGATCTGCGCGCCGCGCCGTGCCCGGTCGGCGATCGCGTCGACCAGCGCGTCCAGCCGGGCCACGTCGAGCCCGCTGCCCGCAGTGGTCAGCGCGGACGAGCCGACCTTGACCACGAGCCTGCGGGCCTCGGCGATCTCCTGCCGGGTCCCGTTCACCGGTCCTGCTCCGGGTCGGCCGGATCCTCGCCGGTCCATACCTCGCCGAGGTCGTCGGTGAGGCCGGCCGGCTCGTCGTCCGGGCCGTCCTCGGGCTCGTCCGGGCCGTCCCGGCGGATGCGCCGGGCTTCCTTGCGTTCGGCCGCGCCAACCCGGTCGTTGCGCTCCAGCCGGACGTCGGTGCCCCGGCCGGACAGATGCACGGCGGCCCCCGGCGTGGACGGCTCCCATTCGAACTGGATGTCGCCGATGGTGACCGGGCTGCCCGGTTTCGCGCCGCGTTTGGCCAGCGCGTCCTCGACGCCGAGGCGGTTGAGGCGGTCGGCCAGGTAGCCGACCGCCTCGTCGTTGGCGAAGTTGGTCTGCCGGATCCAGCGTTCCGGCCGGGCGCCCCGGACGACGAACGCGCCCTCCTCTTCGGGGTCGGGCGACACGGTGAACCCGGTGTCGTCGACCGCGAGCGGGCGCAGCACGATCTTTTCCGGTTCCAGCACCGGCTGTGCCTCGCGATAGGCCGTGACCACCTCGGCGAGGGCGAAGCTCAGCTCCCGCAGGCCCTTGCGCGAGGCAGTGGACACCTCGAACACCCGCAGCCCGCGTTCCTCGAAGTCGGCGCGCACGAACTCGGCCAGCTCCGCCGCCTCCGGGACGTCGATCTTGTTCAGCACGACCACTCGCGGGCGCTCGTCGAGTTTGCCTCCCAGGCCCGGGGTGTAGCGGGCCAGCTCCGCCTCCAGTGCGTCCACATCGGACACTGGATCGCGGCCGGGTTCGAGGGTGGCGCAGTCGACCACATGCACCAGTACCGCGCAGCGCTCGATGTGGCGCAGGAAGTCCAGGCCGAGACCGCGGCCCTCGGAGGCGCCCGGAATCAGGCCGGGCACGTCGGCCATCGTGTACACAGTGGACCCGGCGGTGATCACGCCGAGGTTCGGCACCAGCGTGGTGAACGGGTAGTCGGCGATCTTCGGCTTGGCCGCGGACAGCACGGAGATCAGCGAGGACTTGCCCGCGGACGGGAAGCCGAGCAGCCCGACGTCGGCCACCGAACGCAGCTCCAGCACCAGGTTGCGGCTCTCCCCCGGCTCGCCCAGCAGCGCGAACCCGGGTGCCTTGCGGGCCCTCGAGGCCAGCGCCGCGTTGCCCAGCCCGCCCCGGCCGCCCTGCGCGGCGACGAACCGGGTGCCCGGGTTGACCAGGTCGGCCACCAGTTCGCCGTCCTCGGTGAACACCACGGTGCCGGCCGGTACGCGCATCTCCAGCGGCTGGCCCGCGGCGCCGTTGCGGTTGCTGCCCATGCCCATCTTGCCGTTGCCGGCGCGGGCGTGCGGGCGGAAGTGAAAGTCGAGCAGAGTGTGCACGCTGGGGTCGACGACGAGGGTGACGTCGCCGCCGTTGCCGCCGTTGCCGCCGTCCGGGCCGCCGAGCGGCTTGAACTTCTCACGGTGCACCGAGGCGCAGCCGTTGCCCCCGTCACCGGCGGTCAGATGGATGACCGCACGGTCCACGAACCGGGACGCCATGACCTTGCACCTTTCCCTGCACACGAAAAACGGCGCGGCTCACGCTGGGTCTGCCAGCGGCCGCACCGTGGGGGTTTCCGGGGTCTCGGCCCCCGGGCTAACACGAGTAACGGGCGACGTGATCCGCGCTTTCCGCGGACACACGCCGCCCGTTCTTCTCCGAGATCAGGCCTCGACCGGCTCAATGTTGACGGTCTTACGACCGCGCTTCGCACCGAACTTGACCGCACCGGCGGCCAGCGCGAACAGCGTGTCGTCGCCGCCACGGCCGACGTTCACGCCGGGGTGGAACTTGGTGCCCCGCTGGCGGATGATGATCTCGCCCGCGTTGACCTGCTGGCCGCCGAAGCGCTTCACGCCGAGGCGCTGCGCGTTCGAATCACGACCGTTACGGGAGCTGGACGCACCCTTCTTGTGAGCCATCGTTCAAGCCCTTCTTGCTCTGGCGAAGATCCGGAAAGTCTTACTGGGAGATCGCGGTGACCTCGACGCGGGTCAGCTTCTGCCGGTGACCCTGGCGCTTGTGGTAGCCGGTCTTGTTCTTGAACTTGTGGATCCGGATCTTCGGACCCTTGGTCTGCTCGACGACCTTGCCGGTGACCGAGACCTTCGCCAGCGCGTCGGCGTCCGTGGTGACCTGGCCACCGTCGACGAACAGCACGGCGGTGAAGGTGTGCTCGGTGCCCGGCTCGCCCTCGAGCTTCTCGACCTCGACGACGTCGCCGACGGCCACCTTGTACTGCTTGCCGCCGGTCTTGACGATCGCGTACGCCGACACGGAAGTCTCCTGCATTACTCGACAATGGGTTCAGGGGCTGGCGCGGCCGGCCCGCCGGGAGGCGGTCCAGGTGCTCGCGCAGCGGCTCACTCTGGCGGTGAGCCGTAGTCCAGGTTACGGGAGGCCCCGGGCTTGGTTACACCCGGGGTCCCCCTGCGCTCGATCAGCTCTGGTCGGTGGCGTGCACCGGCGGGCCTGCCGGCCGCGAAGCCGCCCGCCGCGAGCGCCGACGGCCGCTGCGTCCGGCCGGAGCGGGCACCTCGACCTCGGGTTCCCCGACGGGCTCCGCAGCGGCCTCAGGGGCTTCTGCGGGCTCCGGTTCCGGAGAGGACGGCGCCACGGCCGGTTCCGCCTGGGGCACCACGGTTTCGTCGGCCGACGTAGTGACCGGCGCATCCGCGACTTCCCGGGCGGGGCCGGCGGACGGCTCCGCCGGGCGCACCTCGGCCTCGTCGGCCGCAGTGGTCACCGGCTGGCCGGCGAGTTCCCGCGCGGGACCGGCGCTTCCGGCGGCCCGGCTCGCGACCCGGCGGGACCGGGTGGCCGAGCGGCGGGCGGGTTCGGCGGACGGGGCCTTGGCGGTCACCGGCTGGTCGCCGGCGGACTCGCCGCGGCCCTCGCGGGGCTGCCGGTCCGGTTCGGCCGCCCGCTCCCCGTCGGGCTGGTCGTGTTCACCGCGGGTGGACGCGGCCTTCGAGGCGTTGGCCATCGCCTGTACCGCGGAGGCCACCGATTCGCGCTGCTCCGGCGTCGGGCCCGTGGGCACCGGCTCGTTCTTCGCCTGATGCTCGGTGTGCTGCTCTTCGCCGCCCTTGCCGCGGCCGCGGGAACGCCGGGAGGACTTCGTGTCCCCGCCGTGGTTGTGCCCGTTGCCGTTGTGCCCGCCGCCGCCACCGCCGTTGCCGCGCTGCGGTTCGGTGGAGACGACCACGCCGCGGCCCTTGCAGTGCTCACACGGCGTGGAGAACGCTTCGAGCAGCCCGGTGCCGATCTTCTTGCGGGTCATCTGCACCAGGCCGAGCGAGGTGACCTCGGCGACCTGGTGGCGGGTGCGGTCGCGGCCGAGGCATTCGGTGAGCCGGCGCAGCACCAGTTCCCGGTTGGACTCCAGCACCATGTCGATGAAGTCGATCACGATGATGCCGCCGATGTCGCGCAGCCGCAGCTGGCGGACGATCTCCTCGGCCGACTCCAGGTTGTTGCGGGTCACCGTCTCCTCGAGGTTGCCGCCGGAGCCGGTGAACTTGCCGGTGTTCACGTCGATCACGGTCATCGCCTCGGTACGGTCGATGACCAGGTAACCGCCGGAGGGCAGCCAGACCTTGCGGTCGAGCGCCTTGGTGATCTGCTCGTCGATCCGGTGGTCGGCGAACGCGTCGCCGTTGCCGATGTAGCGCTTGAGCCGGTCGGTCAGGTCGGGGGCGACGTGCTGCACATAGCCGTGGATGGTGTCCCATGCCTTGCCGCCCTGCACCTCCAGCTGGGCGAAGTCCTCGGTGAACAGGTCCCGCACGACCTTGACCAGCAGATCCGGCTCTTCGTAGAGCATCGCCGGAGCGCCGCCCTTCTTGCCGGACCCGGCCGCGGCCTTGTCCTTGATGACGTCCCACTGCGCCTTGAGCCGCTGCACGTCGCGGTCCAGCTCCTCTTCGGAGATGCCCTCCGAGGCGGTGCGGATGATCACGCCCGCGTCCTCCGGGACGATCCGCTTGAGGATGTCCTTGAGCCGGCGGCGCTCGTTCTCCGGGAGCTTGCGGGAGATGCCGGTGGCCCCGCCCGCGGGGACGTAGACCAGGAACCGCCCGGGCAGCGAGATCTGCGTGGTCAGCCGGGCGCCCTTATGCCCGACCGGGTCCTTGGTGACCTGCACGAGCACGCTGTCGCCGGTGGAGAGGGCCTGCTCGATCTTGCGGGCCTTGCCTTCCAGGCCGGCCGCGTCCCAGTCGACCTCGCCGGCGTAGAGCACGGCGTTGCGGCCGCGGCCGATGTCGATGAACGCGGCCTCCATGCTGGGCAGCACGTTCTGCACCCGGCCCAGGTACACGTTGCCGACGATCGAGCCGGTGCCCGACTGGGTCACGAAGTGCTCGACCAGCACGCCGTCCTCGAGCACGCCGATCTGCGTGGAGTCGCCCTTCTCGGCGACGACCATGGTGCGCTCGACCGCTTCGCGGCGGGCCAGGAACTCGGCCTCGGACAGGATCGGGGCACGGCGGCGGCCCGCCTCCCGGCCGTCGCGGCGGCGCTGGCGCTTGGCCTCCAGCCGGGTGGAGCCGCGGACGCTGCGCACCTCGTCGCGCGCCGGGCGCTCGGACTCGGACTTGCCCTGGCGGACATGGGTGACCGTGTTCGGCGGGTCGTCACCGGCCGTGGTCTCGGCCGCGTCGTCGTCCCCGCCCTTGCGGCGACGGCGACGGCGGCGGCGCTTGCTGCCCCCGTCGGCGTCGTTGTCGTCGCCGGAGTCGGCCTCGTCCTGCTCAATCTTGTCCTCGCGCTTGCCGCCCTGGTCGGCGGCGGGCTGCTCGGCGTCCTCGGACTGCTCGGTGGCGTCGGCGCCCTCTTCGCCGCCCTTGCCACGGCCACGGCCACGGCGGCCACGGCGGCGGCGACGGCGGCCGTTGGCGTCCTCGCCGTCCTCGTCCGGGCGCTCGTCGCGCGGCTCGGACGCGGTGTCCTCGGCAGCGGTGTCTTCGACGTCCTCCGTGGCCTCGGCCGGCGCGGGCTTGCTGCGCGTAGTGGGCTGCGTTTCCTGCTCCTCCGGCGGCAGGAAGACCGGCGACGGCGCGGCGAACACTGGCACGTGCACCGGACCCCGGGCGGGCGTGGCCTGCCCGATCTCCTGCTGCTCGGCAGGGATCGCCGGGGCGACCGCCCGGCGGCCGCGCCGGGAACCGCCTCGCGCGGTCTTGCCGCCGGTGGTCCCGGCGGCGTCGGCGGGTGCCGGGCCGGTGGTGAACGGGCTGGTCACGACGGCCTGGCCAGGCGCGTCGGCCTTTGCTTCGCCGTCTTCGGCGGGCTCGGCCGCGGCGGCCGGGGTGGCCTCGGGCTCGGGGGCGGTCCGGGCGGCCGAGCCGCGGCGGCGCTCCCGGGTCCGGGCGGGGCGGGCCGGGGTTTCGGCGGTCGCGGCTTCAGCGGGCTGGTCGGCGCGGGCGGTGGCTTCGTCCGTGGCCGGGGTCGCCGGAGCCGGACCGGCGGCCGGGGTGGGGTCCGCGGCCGGGGTGACGCCGGCGGCCTGGTCCAGCGCCTCGGCCACCTGGTGGGCGACCTCGCGGGTCACGCTGGAGGCCGCGCTGCGCGGGCTCTCCCCGAGTTCGGCGAGTTTGGCGAGCAGGTCGCGGCTGCTCTGGCCGAGCAGCTTGGCCAGAGCGTGCACGCGGATGCGCGGCGGCAACTCGCCCAGGCGGCTGGTGGGTTCGGCGGTAGTCCCGCCGGTCTGGTCGGCGGGTGTGTCCGCGTTCGGCATGTTTCTCCTCCGCCCCCGGGCGCGTCCGCCGGTTCACACCGGTCACGACGCGGCCGCACAGGGGCCCTTTCCGTTCCGTGCCCGCCGTGGTGACCAGCGGCGGGAATCCTGCTGGCGACCGTGCGCTCCGCCGGAACCGGCGGCCGCGCACGTCCTGGTCTGCTCGGCGGCGTGCCCCCGGGACCGCCGCCGGCACGTCGACCTTGGCCCGGCCTCCCGGGGGCGACGCGCGTAGTGCCGGTCCGGCACTCCACCGGGCCACTCACGACGCGAGCGGGATGCCCGTCGGCGCGGCGGCCAAGGTCAGTATCCCACACCCGGGGGTGCACCCGGTGGAGTCGGTGCCCCGGGGCAGGCGTCCGGGCGCGCCGCGTGCGGCTCTCCGCCTGGTCGGGGCGGCCGGGATTCGCCCCGACCTGCGCTTACGGCAGGACGACCGTGGGGGAGACGGCGGCGAACTGCGCTTACGCCGAAACAGCCGTCGTGGTCCGATCCGCCGGGCGCAACCGGCAGATCGGAAGTTGCCTCCATCCCGGCAGCCCCGGTCGGCCGGCGGAGCGGTTCAGGTCAGCAGCAGTTTCGCGATCCTCCTTGTCGCGCCCCACACGCCGAGCGCGGCGAGCGCCAGCAGGTAGGCCAGGTTGCCGGCCATCCCCCAGGAGAAGAACCCGGCGGCGAGCCCGCGCATCAGCTCGATGGCGTGGTACAGCGGGAAGCACCGGACCGGCCATTGCAGCGCCTCGGGGTACACGGTGAGCGGGAAGAACGTGGTGGAGAACAGGAACATCGGCATCAGCACGAGCTGGATGTAGTCCAGCTGCGAGGTGGACTTCAGGAAGCTCACCAGCGCCATGCTGATCGCCGAGAAGGCGAACGACACCAGCAGCGCGACCGGGAGCAGCGCCAACGCCCACCACGACGTGAGCAGGCCCATCGCCCCGGTGATGCCCATGAACGCGACGGTGTAGAGCCCGCCGCGCAGCATCGCCCAGCCGATCTCGCCGAGCGCCACGTCCAGGGGTCCCACCGGGGTGGCGAGGACCGCCTCGTAGTGGTTGGCGTAGCGCAGCTTGAAGAACATGTTGTAGCTCTCGAACACCGCGCCGTTCATCGCCGAGGCCGCGAGCAGCGCCGGGGCCACGAAGGCGACGTAGCTCATCGGCTGCCCGTCCGGCCCGGCCACGGTGGTGACCAGCCTGCCGAAGCCGATCTGGAACGCGAGCAGGTACAGCAGCGGTTCGAGCGCGCCGGAGACCAGTACGAGCCACGAACGGCCGCAGACGACCACCGAGCGTTCGATCAGCGCACCGGCCCGGCCGTGGTACCCGGTGATCGGCAGGATGCGCAGCAGCAGCCCGGGCCGCGCGGTCATCACGCCACCAGCCTTCGGTAGAACCCGCGATGCGCGATCGCCCAGCCGACGAGCACGAGCACGATCAGGTACGCGAGATGCCCGAGCACGGCCCCGGCGCCGAGACCGCCGAGGGTGGCCGCGCGGGCCAGCTCGGTACCGTGCCACAGCGGGGAGAGCCAGGCGAGCCAGCGCAGGAACACCGGGATCTGCGTGATCGGGAAGAACGTGCCGGAGAACAAGGTCATCGGGGTGAGCACGAACCGGAACAGCAGGCCGAACCGCTGGCCCTCGTCGAAGGTGTACGCGGCCAACGCGGTGACCAGTACGGCGCAGGCGAGCCCGGTCAGCGTGCCGACCAGGACGACGATGAGCGCGCCCGCATTCGGCCAGGCGCCGAACAGCAGCGCGATGAGCCCGTAGACCAGACCGGCCGTGGTGAGCCGCAGGGTGGTCCAGATCAGGTGCCCGCCGAGCACCTGGCCGGGCGACACCGGTGTCGCGGTGACCGCGAGATAGTCCTTCTGCCATTTGAACCCGGACAGCACGGGGTAGCTGGACTCGCCGATGCCCAGCTGCGCGGCGCCCGCCACGAGCAGCGCCGGGGCCAGGTAGACCAGATACGGCACCCCGCCGGTGGCCGGTCCGGCCTTGACCTGCGAGCCGAAGCCGAGGCCCATCGCGGCGAGGAACACCACCGGTTGCAGCCCCGTGGAATACAGCGTGCTGACCCAGTGGCGCCGGTACCAGGTCCAATGCCCTTCGACGCGCAGCCAGGCGCCGTGCAGCGGGCCGACCACCCGGGCGGCGGACGCGGTCGCCATCAGTCGACCAGCGTCCGGCCGGTGAGCCGGAGGAACACGTCCTCCAGCGAACTGCGACGGACCAGGCTGGACACCGGGCGTACCCCGCGTTCGTGCGCACGTTCCAGGGTGGCTTCGCCGGTCATGGTGTAGAGCAGCACCCGGTCCGGCAGGACCTCGGTGCGCTCGGCCAGCCCGGCGAGCCCCGCGGCGGCGGCCTCCTGCTCCCCCGGCGCGAACCGCAGCTCCACCACCTCCCGGGTGGAGTACCGCGCGATCAGCTCGGCAGGCGAGCCCTCGGCGGCGATCCGGCCGCCGTCCATGACGACCAGGCGATCGCACAGCTGCTCCGCCTCGTCCATGTAATGCGTGGTCACGATCAGCGTGGTGCCCTCGGCCTTGAGCCGGAACAGCCTGTCCCACAACAGATGCCGGGCCTGCGGGTCGAGCCCGGTGGTGGGCTCGTCGAGCAATAGCAGCTCCGGGTCGTTGACCAGCGAACGGGCGATGGTCAGCCGCCGTTTCATCCCGCCGGAGAGCGAGTCCACGGGCTTGTCCGCCCGGTCGGCGAGCTGCGCGAATTCCAGCAGCTCCTCGGCCCGGCGCCGCACGTGTGCCCGGGACAGCCCGAAGTAGCGACCGTAGACGTGCAGGTTCTGCCGCACGGTCAGCTCGGTGTCGAGGTTGTCCTCCTGCGGCACCACGCCCAGCCGCGCGCGGATCCGCGGCCCGTCGGCTTCCGGGTCCAGGCCGAGGACCCGCAGCTGCCCTTCGGTGCGCGGGGACACGCACGCGATCATCCGCATGGTCGAGGACTTCCCGGCCCCGTTGGGACCGAGGAATCCGAACGCCTCCCCTCGCCGCACGGCGATGTCGATGCCGCGTACTGCTTCGAACTCGCCAAAACGTTTCACCAGGGCCTTGGCTCGCACCAATGCCGAGTCGATCTCTGCCACCCCGCCGACTCTAGGCGGGGGCACCGACAGTTTTCGACAGACTTGTTCCGGCCGGGGGTTGCAGGCGGACCTGCCGGATGCGCCGGGACGGCGAATGACCCCGGCAGCTCACGGCACCGTGATCGCCGTCGTGCGGGAGACCCCGTTCACCGCAACCGAAATCCACGCGGTCCCCGGGCGCAGGGCGTGGACCGTGCCGGTCGCCGGGTCGAACGAGACCGCGTCGCGCGGGCCGGACGGCCAGGTGCCGATGGTCCAGTGGGCGCTGACCGGGTAGGCCACGGGGATGGTGCGGGTGCCCTGGGTGAAGGTGGCGGTGATGCGGGCGGTCGCGGTGCGGGGCAGAGTGGTCGGGCCGGTCAGGGTGAGGGTGTCCACGTTCGGGTGGGTTTCGAAGCGGACCGGCTGGGCTCGGTCGGCCGGGTCGAGGCGTACGAGTGTCCAGCCGGCGAAACCGCCGTCGCCGGGGGCGGCGGCGGGGGTCTTGCCGGAGTTTCCGTTGACCAGATAGGGCACGCCGTCGGTGCGGGACAGCGCGAAGACGCCTGCGTGGGAAGCGATCGCGGCGGCCGGTTTTCCGGACTTCTCTTCGAACCCGGTCAGCCAGGTCTGCAGGAGGGCGGCTTCCTTTCGATCCGTGAGCTGCGAGTTCCCGGTCGGGCTGGGGTCGAGCACCGGGTGGTGCATGGCCACCGCCACGCCACGCACCGAACGGTCGCCGGCGGCGGTGTCCAGCGCGTCGCGCAGCATCCGCACCTGGTCGAAGCCGCCGGCCCGCAGGGACCCGCGAGAGGAGTCGAGCAGGACCAGCCGGATGCCGTGGACGTCGACGACGCGGTGGGTCGCCCCGAAGACCTCCTGGAACCGGGCCAGTCCGTCGCCGCCTTCGGCCTCATGGTTGCCAGGCACGTAGTACCACGGCACTCGGCCGTCGAGTTCTTCACCGATCACCTTGCGCGCCAACGCGAAGTCCGGCGCCGTGCCGCGGTCCACGAGGTCGCCGTTGATCAGCACGAGGTCCGGTTTCGCGGCGACCGCCTCCCGGAATGCGCGCCGCGCCTGGGCGACGAGCGGGCCGTCCGGCGCGTCCGCGGTGAACTGGGCGTCGC
The DNA here is from genome assembly GCF_003600245.1 of Amycolatopsis panacis. Taxonomy (NCBI): domain Bacteria; kingdom Bacillati; phylum Actinomycetota; class Actinomycetes; order Pseudonocardiales; family Pseudonocardiaceae; genus Amycolatopsis; species Amycolatopsis panacis. The sequence continues at coordinate 27,963 of NZ_QZFV01000073.1, read as the reverse complement.
TGACGACGGCGATCCGCAGGCCGCCGGTGCCCAGTGTGCCATCGGTGACGAGCGCGGGATCGTGGTAGGCCGGGTCGCCGGGGATCTGGGCGGTGGGGGCGACCTCGAAGGTGAGGTCGTCGAACACGAGGTGGCCCGAGTACTGCTGATCCGGCACGTTCTCCACGGCGTAGAACCGGGTCAGCCGCTGGCCGTCCGGCAGTCCGGCGGGCACCGTGGCCGTGACGTACCGCCAGCCGGTCCAGTCGACGCTCAGCGAGAGGTCCACAATGGACGCAACGTTCGCCGCGTCGCGCAGTTCCGCGCGCAGCCACGCGCCTTTGCCATCCCCGTTGACCCACAGGCCGATCTTCTGCGTACCCGCAGGCACCGGGATCGGATTGGCTGCGTTCACGTACGCTGCGCGCGTCGCGGTGGTGCCGGTGAGGCGGTAGTCCAGAGCGAGGCCTTTGCCGCCGTCGCGGCCTTCGGCCGAGGATAGCGCGGCGCCGACCACGGCCGGGTACACGGATGCGGACCAGCCGTCCGGGCCGTCGAGCGGAGACGCCACCTGCGGGACCGCGCCGATGGAGGCACCGAGGTGCTCTGTCAGCCCGGCAGCGTGCACGGTGATCGCTGTGGCGCCGGAGGAGGCCAGAGCCGTTACGGCGAAGCCGTTGCCCGAAGGAACCACTTTCACTACCGAGGTGTCGTACTCCAGCTTCACGTCCGACGGCTCGAGCCAGGTTCCGTAGCCGTCGGCGTCGTAGCCGTAGACCTGGAACGTCCCGCGCGCACCGGAGGCGGACAACGCGACCTGCTTCGCGCTCGTACCGAGGCGAACCGGCGTACCCAGCACAGTGAGCTTCGTGTGGCCACTTGCGCGGCCTTGCCGTGCAGTGACATCAACGTCTGTGCGCACGTCGTTCTCGTGCGCGGTGAAGACGTTCCTCGTCACCGTGCCGGGTGCTGGATTCGAGACATGCCAACCCGGGTTGGCCGCGACCGCGGCACCAGTCTCGTCATGACCGTTTGGCGTGAGTACGCGAGTCAGGCCGGACAGCACGCGGTCGGAGTTGTCACCCTGTTGCGCAGGCGCCGGTGCGAAGCCGGTCAGCCGCCCGCTGCCGGGGACCGTCGCCACGCCGATCCCGTTGGGTACCATGCGCTCCTCGCCGTCGGAGGGCGAGTTGCGCACGGCCGGCATGGCCTCGCCTTCGCCGCGGGCGAGCAACGTCGAGGAGCCACCGCCGTCGAGGTTGATCGCGTCGTCGGCACCGAGGCTTTTCATCTGCCGCGCCAGTTCCAGCTCGGTCATGCCCCGGCTGTCGGCCTGTCGTCCGTCGACAGTGATCAGCCACATCCGCTTGCCGTCCGCGGAGAACCCCACCGCCGTACGCGGCGCGAGAGCTGTGTCGTTGACCGGCTGCAGCTGTCCGTCCTTCAGCAACGCCTCGTTGCCGCCGACAGCGACCGCGATCTTCCCGGCGTCCGTACGCGGCGCGTACGAGACGCCTACCCGGTCGCCGACGTGCAATGCCGATAGAGCGTCCGCGCCTGCTTCTCGGCCGAGCAGGAGGATCGCGCCGGCCGGGACAGGCCCGTCCGCAGGCTTCGCGCGAAGTTGCGTAACCACGCCGTCGTGAATCTCCGCTTCGACGACACGCTGTGCTCCGGCGACCGAAGTCCCACGCGCCGAAGCGCCCCACAACGGCGTGTACACGCCCAACGCGTCCTTGCCGAGTACGGGGCTGTTGAAGTTGCTGGCGGGGACGACACGGCCGTCCGGCATCGTCACCGACGCCTCAAGGAAGATGTCCGCGAGCTTCGCGCGGCCTTCCTCGGTGATCGCCGCGGTCGTGTTGTGCCCGGCCGCCGGCGCCGTCTGCAGCTTCCCCTTGTCGATCCCGACGCCGATCGGGGCGCCGGTCGCGTTGATGTCGAAGAAGTCCCCGTTCACGCCCGCGACCGCGCCCGCCTTGGCGACCTGCTGAGAAAGCGGGGTCCGCGCGGACACCGTGCCAGGGCTGAGGTACGTCGGCTTCAGCACCTTGCTGGTGAGGTCGACGCTCAGGGTGTCGCCGCGGATCCAGCCCTTCGGGTCGAAGCGGTCGAACTGGGTGAGGTCCAGACCGGGCGCGACCTCCGTCGACGAGCTGCTGGTCACCAATCCGTCGTCGGCGGCCGGAGCGGCTGCGGAAACCGGCGCTTCACGGGCCGAAGACGCCGCGGGGGCACCTTCCACCGGCGGCGAGCCGAGCGGCGCGGCGAGTGGATCGGCCTGGGCGGGAGTGGCCAGCGAAACCGTGAGAACGGCCGCCAGCAGCAGGAAGCGTGACTTCTTCACAAGAACCCCAGGATCGAGGAAGCAGCTTGGGTCAGGTAAGTCGACCGGCACGGCTTCCGGAAGACGCGCCGGTGAACGCCGCCTGAATGGCGCAGGGACGATCAGGGCGTGAGCTTGGCCGCGAGGAACCCACGAGCGGCCTCCTCGGCCTCCGCCGCTCCGGTGATCCGCGGGCTGATCTCGCCCCGTTTCCACAGCAGCATCAGCAACTCCTGGGCCGTCGCCTCAACCGTCGCGACGGGCTCCGCCTCGCCGAGCGCGGGCGGTTCGCCGGGCACGAGCGTCCAGGAATACCCGAGATCACTGGCGTGCAAAGCGATCGGTGCGGCCAGGGAGGGGATGGCCACGAACCGCGCGGCCACGGGCAGGAACCTGCCGAGCACCTCGTCCACCCCGTCCGCGGCCACCAGCGGTTCCAGCCGGACCACTTCGCCACGAGCGGCGTGCGCGTCGATCAGGTGCACTGCGGTTTCGTGCACCTGACGGCGGAACCAGAACGCCTTGGTCATCTCGATGCCGGCGAAGTGCCGGGACGGCTCGTCCGGATCCGCTGCGGCGAGCACGTCCAGCAACCTGGCCGCGCTTTCGGCATACCAGCCCGCCGGGTCCTCCCCCATCTCCGCCTCGACACGCTCCTGCTGCCCGGTCTCCACGATCGTCGCCACCGTCCGGTGCACGACGCCCAGGTGGGCCAGGAGATCACGCCGGGTCCAGTCTCCACAGCTGGGCACTGCGGCCTCGAACCGGCCGGCCCGCGCCTCTTCGGCGAAGGCCTCGGTCAGTGCCCGCAGGTGCGGCAGGTAATCCGGCGCAGGAAACGGAAAAGTCGGCACGGGCCGAGACTAGCGCGCGGCGGTACCGTCCTCCAGCATGATCGTCTGCGTGCCGAGGACCGAGAGCAGCCGCAGCGCCTCCTCGGCCGGCGAGCCGGGCGGAGCGGAGTAGAACACGACCTGCTGGTCCCGGTCGGAAATCTCCAGCACGTCACAGTTCACCGTGATCGGACCGACTGCCGTCATCCGGGCGGCGGTGGACCGGACCGTGCACCGGTTCGGGCGGCTCGACATCGCCTTCACCAACGGGGCGACGCTCGCCCCGCCCCCCAGGGTTCCGGCAAAGTCGGTGTAGAGGTCCGTGAAGGGACCCTTCACGGACTCTGAGTCTGTGAAGGGTCCCTTCACAGACCCGAAACCGGTCCGGCGCACGCTACGAGGTGGTCGCACACACCTCCGCATCGCCCACTGCCGGGTCCCCGACCAACTTTGCCGACACCCTGCCCCGCCCCCGCCGGTGGACCGGATGCCGATGGCCGATTTCGACCGGCTCTACGCAGTGAATCTGCGCGGCCCGTGGCCGGCCATGGTCACCGAGGCCGACGCGATCCGGGCGAGTGCCGGCATCCGGGTCAACGCGATCGCGCCCGGCTACACCGTGACCGAGATGTCCGGCGCCCGGGCGAACGACAGCCCGGGTCTGGCCGAACGGCTGATCGCGGCCACCTCCCTGGGCCGCGGCGCTGGTCCCGCGGAGATCGCCGAGGCGGCGGCCTGGCTGCTCAGCGACCGGGCCTCCTACGTCAGCGGCACGGTGCTGCCCGTGGATGGCGGGATGGCGGCCTGAACCGCGGGTGCCGGGGAGCCCGTCCCCGGCACCCGCTCCGGCTCACAGGTCCGGGAACCAGAGCTTCAGCTCGCGCTCGGCCGACTCCGGCGAGTCCGAGCCGTGCACGAGGTTGTACTGCGTCTCCAGGGCGAAGTCGCCGCGCAGCGTGCCCGGGGTGGCCTTCTCCACCGGGTCGGTGCCGCCAGCCAGCTGACGGAACGCGGCGATGGCGCGCGGGCCCTCGACGGCGAGCGCGACGACCGGGCCGGAGGTGATGAACTCCAGCAGATCGCCGAAGAACGGGCGTTCCTTGTGCTCGGCGTAGTGTTCCTCGGCGAGCGACCGCTCGACCGTGCGCAGCTCCAGCGCGGCCAGCTTCAGGCCCTTGCGCTCGATGCGCGAGACGACCTCGCCGACGAGGCCGCGCGCGACGCCATCGGGCTTGACGAGGACCAGCGTGCGTTCAGTCACGACGGTGTTTCTCCTTGGTGGATTGGCGTTACCGACCCGGCCGGAAGCAGGCGACGTACCCGTGGACACTGTTTCCCGCCGGAGGGGTAACGAACAGCACAGTATTCGCCCGCTGAGCCTATCCGGTGCGATCACCCGTGCCGCGGGGACGGTGTGGTCACTACCCCGCGCCACCTCACCCCGCCCGCGAACCACCGCCGCGTCCTCGACCGAGCTGCTGTTCGTCAACGGCCGCAGCGGACCGCTGAGCGACGCGCGGGTCCGCAAGGCCATCTCGGTGTCCAGGCGATGCAGGCAGCTCTGGCCAAGGCGGGCATCACGCTGCAGACCCAAGCCCTCGATCTGGGCGCCTGGGTCGACAACGTGCTGGCCTACCAGTCGGTCAGCGATCCGGGCAGCACGGCCGAGTCGACGATGGCGTTCTCCATCTCGACGAAGGGTTTCGCCGGCGGCTGGTCCACCGACGTTGCCAAGGCGTCGCTTCAGGAGTACCAAGAGGCGACCGACCCGGCGAGCCAGGCGGACGCGCTGGACAAGTTCCAGAACTGGGTCGGCGCCGAGCTGCCGGTGATCCCGACCGTCTCGGTGCGACCGTGGCTCGTGCGCAGCAGCCGGGTCGGCGGCTACGAGGGGCTGGGCCAGATCACCCAGCAGGCCCTTGCCTTCGAGGAGCTGTGGATCGGCAAGTAGGCAACCCACCATCCATCGACCGTCACGGGAAAGGTCAGCACGCATGGTGCTCGGTGTACTGAGACGACTCGCGAGCGTGGTGATCCTGCTCATCGGGGTCCTGGCGGTGGTCTTCATCCTGGGCCACCGCGCCCCGGGCAGCCCCGGGCGAGCGATGCTGGGCATCAACGCCCCGCAGTAGGCAGTGGACGCGATGAACCACCAGCTCGGCCTGGATCGTCCACTGTGGACGCAGTTCTGGTCCTACGCAGGCGACGTGCTCCACGGCGACTTCGGCCGTTCCTACAGCAGCCTGGAGCCGGTCGGCGGACTGGTCTGGGATCGCTTCGCCGCCACGGCCTGGCTGCTGGTGGCGGGGCTGATCCTGTCCCTGCTCCTGTCGATCACGCTGGCCACACTGGCGGCCCGGTACCGGGGCACCTGGGTGGACAGTGCGATCAGGACGTTCACGGTGACCTCCATCGCCGTGCCCACGTTCTGGAGCGGCCTGCTGCTCGTGCTCGTCTTCGCGCTCCCCACCGGCTGGTTCCCCGTGGGCGGTTTCGGGGACACAACCGTCGAGCACTTCCGCAGCATCGTGCTCCCGGCGATCACGCTCGCGATCGCCACCGCACCCATCCAGGTAAGGGTGTTGCGCGCCAACCTGATCGAGTCGCTGGGTTCCGGGTACGTGGAGGCGGCGGCTTCGAGGGGAGTCCCGCGCCGCCGTCTCCTGCTCCGGCACGCGTTGCCCAACGCGGCTGTCCCGGCGATCGCGGTGGTCTCGATCCAGGCGGGCTACCTGCTGTTCGGCTCGGTGATCGTCGAGAACACCTTCCAGCTGCCGGGCCTGGGGTCCGGGCTGGTCACGGCCATCACCCAGCGCGACTATCCGATGATCAACGGCATCACCCTGCTGTTCGCGGTCCTGGTGATCTCGTTCAGCCTGATCGGCGACGCGCTGTCGGCGATCGTCGATCCCAGAGTGAGGGTCTCATGAGCGAGCTGAGTGCCGGCGCCACCGCGGGTCACGTGGCCGTCGCGACGGCCACGCGCCGGCCCGCGCGGCGGCTGGGTTTCCGGATCGGGCTGGTCATCATCGGCGTCGCGGTGCTGCTCGCGGCCCTCGGCCCGTACATCGTCCCGTACGACCCCAACGCGCAGGATCTGCTGAACCGCCTCGCTTCCCCGTCCGCGGCACACTGGCTGGGCACCGACGCGCTCGGCAGGGACACCCTCTCGCGGCTGGTCGCGGCGGCGCGGGTCGATCTGGGCGTCGGGATCCTCGGGGCCCTGCTGCCGTTCATCGCGGGCACGGTGATCGGCGGGATCGCGGCGTACTTCGGCTCGATCTGGGACCTCGCCGTCACCCGGCTCGTCGATCTCGTGCTCGCCTTCCCGGTCTACGTACTGATCATCACGCTGATCGCGGTCGCGGGCTCGGGGGTCAAGAGCCTGCTGATCGCCTTCACGCTGGTCGGCTGGGTCGGCTACGCGCGAGTCGTCCGTTCCGTGGTCCTGCGGGTCAAGAACGAGGACTACATCTCGGCGGCCCGGCTCGGCGGGATCTCCCATTTCCGGACCCTGCTGCGTCACCTGCTGCCGAACGTGCTGCGCAGCTCGCTGACCGTGCTGGTCACCGACGTGATGTTCGTGCTGCTGGGCCTGGCGTCCTTCTCCTACCTCGGGCTGGGCATCCAGCCACCGACCCCGGATTGGGGGGCGATGATCGCCGAAGCCCAGCCGTACATGCAGCAGCAGTGGTGGCTCATCGCGGCACCGGGTTTCCTGATCGCGCTCATCGGTTCGGGCCTGATGCTGATCGGGGAACGTCTCGATGACCACTGAGACCACGGGCAAGGCCGCGTCGCCGGCGGTGGCCGTCTCCGGCCTGTCGCTGTCCGGGCCGCAGGGCCTGCTCGTCACCGACGTCGCGCTCGACCTCGGCGCCGGCGAATGCCTTGGCCTGGTGGGCGAATCGGGCTCGGGCAAGACGCTGACCGTCCGGGCCATCGCGGGCCTGCTCCCGCCGGGGATCACGCAGGCGGCCGGCCGGATCGACACCGGCGGACGCCGTGTCGGGATGGTCTTCCAGGACCCGATGCGGGCGCTGAACCCGACCTTCACCATCCGGCGCACCATGCGGGAACCCCTGGTCCAGCATCACGGGCTCGCCCGGAAGGCCGCGGACCGGCAGGCGCTCGACCTGATGCGGGACGTCGGGATCAAGGACGCGGAGCGCGTCGCGAAGTGTTATCCGCACCAGCTGTCCGGCGGGTTGCGGCAACGGGTGCTGATCGCCGCCGCGCTGGCCTGCGAACCCCAGATCCTGCTCTGCGACGAGCCGACCACGGCGCTGGATGTCACGACCCAGGCGATCATTCTCGATCTGCTCCACCGGTTGCGCCAAGAGCGACAGCTGGCGATGCTCTTCGTGTCGCACGATCTCGCCGTCATCTCCAAAGTCTCGGACCGGGTCGCGGTGATGTACGCGGGCCAGACGATCGAAACCGGCCCCACCGAAGAGATCCTGCGTTCCCCACGACACGCGTACACGGCCGGTCTCCTCCGGTCGAGCCCGTCCGCGGGCCGGCCGGATGAGCCGCTGTTCGCGATCGGCGGGATCCCGCCCCAGCGGCCCGGGGAGATCGTCGGCTGCCGCTTCGCCGAACGGTGCCCGTGGGCCGTCCCGGAATGCACGTCGGCACCGGTGCCCGTGGTCCGCCACGGTGATCGGCACCTCGTCAGCTGTATCCGCCCCGAGGACGTGGCCGCCGGATTCGCCCGGCCCGTCGAGCAAGGCGGCTGGCCGCCCAACCCGGAGGCACCCCATGCCGATGCTTGAGATCGACGACGTCTCGGTCACCTACGGACGTACCGGCAGGTTCACCCGCGGCACCGCGCACCTGGCGGTCGACCGCGTGAGCCTCACGGTGGAGCGCGGCCAGATCGTCGGGGTGGTCGGTGAGTCCGGGTCGGGGAAATCCAGTCTGGCCAAGGCCGCGGTCGGGCTCATCAGGCCGCAGCACGGTGAGATCCGGCTGGGTGGCGAGGTCCTGCCGCGCAAACGTCCCCGTGCGGTACGGCGAAGGATGCAGATGGTGTTCCAGGATCCGTCCTCGGCCTTGAACCCTTCGCTGACCGTCGGGCAGGTCCTCGTCGAGCTGCTCCGGACGGGCGGGATGGACCGATCCGCGGCACGCAGCCGCGCCGTGGATCTGATCGACCGGGTGGGCCTGTCGTCGAGTGCGCTCGAAGCCAAGCCGGGATCGCTGTCCGGCGGGCAGCGTCAGCGTGCGAGCATCGCGCGCGCGTTGGCCACCGAGCCGGAGGTCATCGTCGCGGACGAGCCGACCTCCGCTCTCGACGTCTCGGTGCAGGCGACCGTGCTCAACCTGCTTCGCGAACTTGCGGAGTCGCTTGGGCTGGCCGTCCTCTTCATCACCCACGATCTCGGTGTCGTGCAGCGCCTGTGCGACGACGTGGCCGTGATGCAGAAGGGCCGCGTGGTCGAGAGCGGTTCCACAGCCGCGGTCTTCGAGACACCGTCCGATCCGTACACGAAGCAGCTTCTGGCCTCGATCCCCACCATCTCGGCGCGCACCAGCTGACCGGGCGCCGCGCCGGTGACAAGACCGGCGCGGCGTACCGGGACCACGCCCTCATCGCGCGCCTTCAGCACCGTGCCCGCAGCCAGTCCCCCGCCCGCGCTCGATCCGCCGACAGCGATGCGCGCCGGATCCAGTCCCAGCTCGGCGCTGTGCTCGTGGACGTACCGCAATGCCGCGTAACAGTCGTTCAGCGGGCCAGGGAACGACGTTTCGGGGGCGAGGCGGTACTCCACGTTCGCCACTGGCTCCTGCGCTCGGGTCGGCTCGATTGTGCTCGTACCCCAAGTTCTGGGCACAGAGGTGCGCGAAATCCCGCTTGCCGCGCGATAATCGACGTATGGACCGCATCGATCGCGCAATCATCGACCAGCTGAGACGCAATTGCCGGCAGTCCAACCTGGAACTGGCCGACGCGGTCGGGCTGACGCCTTCGCCCTGCCTGCGGCGCGTCAAGCGGCTCGAAGACGAAGGCATCATCACCGGCTACCACGCCAGCATCGAGCCCTCGGCCATCGATCGCGCGTTCGAGGTGCTGGTGGACATCGACCTCGCCGACCAGTCCCCGGCCAGTGCCAAGCGATTCGTCGCGGAACTGATCGCATACGACGAAGTCCTCGAAGCACGGCGGATGTTCGGCTCGCCGGACCTGCACGTGCTGGTGGCGACCAAGGATCTCGCCGGGTACGAGGCGTTCGTCACCGACAAGCTCCTGACGCTGCCGGGAATCGGGAAGCTCCAATCGCGATTCCCGATGTCGACCGTCAAGCGCCGCCCGACGGTCTAGCGCCCAGCTGCCGGTTCTGCTGTAAGCGAGACCGGCGCCCATCAGCGTTCGGCGGCGATGGTGAGGGCCTGGTCGAGAATGCCGAGCCCGGTGTCGAGGTCCGGCTCGCTGATCGTCAGCGGCGGAGCCAGCCGCAGGATGCTGTTGACACCGGGCAGCTGCGCGATGTTGAGATGCAGGCCGAGGTCGAAACAGGCCGCCGTGACATGCGTTCCGTAATCGTCGGCGGGTTCCTTCGTCTTCCGGTCCATGACGAGTTCGATGCCCTGCAGCAGCCCGCGACCGCGGACGTCACCGATGCGTTCGTGCCGCTGCTGAAGGTCCAGCAGCCCGCGGCGCAGCCGTTCGCCGAGGCGCTGCGCAGTGAGTTCGAACCGTCCCTCTTCGAGCGTGCGGAGCACCGTGCGGCCCACGGCCGCGGCCAGCGGATCGGACACGTGCGTGGTGGTGAACATGAAACCCCGGTCACTGCAAGTGGTTTCGATCTCGTCGGAGGTCACCACCGCCGACACCGGCAGGCCCGCGCCGAGCGTCTTCGACAAGGTGAGGATGTCCGGGACCACGCCGTGCCGCTGGAACGCGTACCAGTCACCTGTGCGGCACAACCCCGTCTGCGCCTCGTCGACGATCAGGAGCATGCCACGCTCGTCGCATTTCTTGCGCAGAGCGGCGAAGTATCCCGTCGGCGGTTCGATGATGCCGCCGGTGCTCAGCAGCGGTTCGGCGATGAAAGCCGCCAGACTGCCCACCGACTGACGGTCGACCATCGCGAAACCGTAGTCGAGTTCGGTCTGCCAGTCGTGCACCCCGTCCTTGCGGAACACCGAACGGTAGGAATTCGGCGTCGGGATGATGAGGTTTCCCGGCACGACCGGGCCATAGCCCGCGCGTGAAAGGCTGTAGGTCGCGGCACCCGACGCGTGCGTGACGCCGTGGTAGGACTGGTCGAAGGTGACGATTTCGTGCTTGCCGGTATAGAGCTTCGCCATCTTGATGGCGGCCTCGTTCGATTCACCGCCGGTGCTGAGGATCATGGTCTTGCACAACGGCTCGGGAAGAGTACGCGCGAGCGCCGCGGCCAGGTCGACGACCGGACGGCTCAGCATGCCGCTGAACAAATGGTCCAGCGTGGCGATCGACTCCCGCACCGTCGCCACGATGGCCGGATGCGAATGGCCCAGCAGCGAACTCATCTGCCCCGACGTGAAGTCGATGATCATGCGCCCGGATTCGTCGTACAGATGCGCGCCCTCGGCCCGCTCGATGATCGCCGGGACGAAACCGCCACGGCCGTACCGGATCAGGTGCCGCCTCGCGGTGTCCCAGAATTCCTCCTGCGCCGACAGGGAATCCACAGAATCCACGGCCTGACGCTCGCCTGAAGTGGTGGTCATGTCTCACCTCTCGCAATCCCTCGACGTTTCGGCTCACGCTAGGGCAATCGCCGAGGCGAATGATTGCGAAAATTCCACGAAAGAGGCTGCTGCAAGCATTGTCCGTGCGCGAAGCGGGCGCCCGGCGCAATCCTGTGCCAACCGGGTTCAGGAGGAGCCGGGGACCCTCGCCGACCACTGCCCGGCCCGCTCGCTCAGCAGGCCTCCCCAGCGTTCGAGATCGTCCTTCATCTCTTCCGGCGTCCCGGTCAGCCCGACCGCGGCTGTTACTACCTGCCACGCATGATCGGCCGGTCCCGGGCGCTGCGTCTACTGTGGACCGGCGAGTTCATCACCGCCCGGCACGCACTCGACTGGGCATCGTCGACGAACTCTGCCCCGCCGGCGATCTCGACGACCGGCTCGGCGAATTCGCCCGGCACCTGGCCGGCCAGCCACCGGCCGCGAGCCAGATGATCAAGACCGCGGTCCGCCAGTCCGAGCACGGCGACCTGAAGTCCGCGCTCGATCTGATCGCATCGCATCAGGGCGTCGCCATGGCGACCGCGGACTCGCTGGAGGCACTGGCCGCACGGGCGGAGGGGAGACCACCGATCTTCGTAGGCCGGTGAGGCACCTCGTCGCCCGGCACCCCCGGGAACGCCGCGCCGCGACGGGTACGATCGCTGCCGATGATCACGAATGTGTCTCGGTCCGGTTCGCAGCACGGCTTGCTCGTCGGCGACGGCCGGTGCGGATCGCAGGTCCGGTTACGTGAAGTCCGCCCAGCGGATCGCCGGACCCTGGCCGGGTTCGATCGGGCCGCGGAGCAGGAGCCAGGGGGCTACCGGCACTGGGCGACGCACCGGCGCGGCACCTCCCCAGCCGGCGACGACGGGCACTTCGCGATCGAGACGTTGCGCAACCGGACGGTGGTCGGGTCGCTCTGGGTTCGGGCTGATCCGGCGTCCGGCTGGTTCAGCTACGGCGTCGGCATCGGGGCGCAACACCGGCGCTGCGGCTACGCGGCCGACGCCGTGACCGTGCTGCTGTCGTATATGTTCGAGCAGCAGTGCTACCGCAAGTGCGAGGTCAGCATCAACGGCGGCAACTTCGCCTCGCTGGCCCTGCACAGTGAACTCGGCTTCCGGGAGGAAGGGCGGCCGCGGGATACGGAGTTGCTGCAGGGAGAAGTCCGGTATCCGGTGCTGATGGGTCTCACCGGCGACAGCTTCGCGGCGCGCCCCTCCGCTCGTGAGCGGCGGCGCGGGCGGACTCGGCGGCGCGGGCGCCACTGGCGGATCGCCGCACCGGCGGCCCATCGGGCGATACCGGCCCATTGAGATCCATCAAGAGGCCAGTCAGGCCGAGGCGTCAGGGCTGAGACTTGTCAGCTGCGGCCCGACGAGACGGAAGCCGGTCGCGGCTGTGACCTGTCCAGACTGCAGTACCGGTCAAGACTGCAGCCGTCAAGCCGCGACCCCGGTCAAGGCCGAGCCAGCCAGAACCACGACCGTCACACCGAGGCAGCCCGTCAGAACCGCGGCCACCGAACCGAGGGCAGCCCGCCAGGCCGGCGACCCATCAGGACTGCGGCTGCTGACTGGCCAGCGTCCCGGCGGCCATCCGGCGGGCGACATCGCGGCGCAGCCACAGGAACCAGAGGAACGCGGCGAGGAACAGCACGCCGAGAATGGCGATCGCGGGCAGCACGAAGGCCATCGCGATCAGCGCCACCTGCAGCACCAGCACCACCGGCACCGCCCACCGGTGCTTGAGCATCCCGCACAGCACGATCAGCGCGGCGGCGATCGCGATCACCGTCCAGCCGGTGAAGCTGGTGACACCACCACCACCACCGAGCTTCGCCACCACCGGCAGCGCGAGCGCGACCGTGATCGCCTCCATGATCAGGGTTCCGGAGAGCACCCCACGGAAGCCCTTCATCGGATCCTTCGACGGTGGCCGGGGCGCCGCGGGGGGCTCCGGAGTGTCGTTCTCACTCATGCCGGCTCCTTTCCGAACAACGTACGCGCCTCGCCCGCGGTGACCACCGAACCGGTGACCAGCACCCCGCCACCGGACAGCGGCTCCTCCGGATCGTCGGACTGTTCCACCAGCCCGATCGCGGTCTCGATCGCGGTACCCAGGTCCTGGTCGGCCAGCACCCGTTCCTCACCGAACACCGACACCGCCAGCTGCGCCAGCTCCTCGACCGGCATCGACCGGGGCGAGGAGTTGCGGGTGACCACGATGTCGGACACCACCGGTTCCAACGCCTCCAGGATGCCCCTGGCGTCCTTGTCCGTCAGCACCCCGACGACCGCGACCAGCCGCCGGAACGCGAATTCCTCGGTGACCGTGGTGGCCAGGGCCCGGGCACCCATCGGGTTGTGCGCGGCGTCGATCAGGACCGCGGGCGCGGCCCGGACCCGCTCCAGCCGGCCCGGGTTCGTGATCTCGGCGAATCCCTCCCGCACGGCCTCCAGCACCAGCTGTTTGTCCTTGCCCGCGCCGAAGAACGCCTCCACGGCCGCGAGCGCGAGCGCCGCGTTCGCCGCCTGGTGCGCGCCGTGCAGCGGCAGGAAGATCTCGTCGTACACCCCGCCGAGGCCTTGCAGCTTCAGCATCTGGCCGCCGACCGCGACCTCCCGCTCCAGCACGCCGAACTCGCTGCCCGCGCGGGCCACCGCGGCGTCCACCTCGACCGCCCGCGCCAGCAGCACGTTCAGCACGTCGGTGTCCTGCTCGGCGAGGACCGCAACAGAGCCGGGCTTGATGATCCCGGCCTTCTCACGTGCCGCGTCGACCGCGGCGGGGCCGAGATAGTCGGTGTGGTCCAACCCGATCGGGGTGATGACCGCGACCTGGCCATCGGCCACGTTCGTGGCGTCCCAGGCCCCGCCCATGCCCGCCTCGACGACGGCGGCCTCCACCGGCGCGTCGGAGAACGCGGCGAATGCCATCCCGGTGAGCACCTCGAACTTGCTCATCGGCACGCCGTCTTCGCTCGCCCCGTCGACCATCGCGACGTACGGGGCGATGTCGTCGTACAGTTCGGCGTAGCGGGCCGCGGAGATCGGCTGCCCGTCCAGCGCGATCCGCTCGGTCACCAGCTGCAGATGCGGGCTCGTGTAGCGGCCGACGCGCAGGCCCATGCGGGTGAGCAGCGAGTCGATCATGCGGGTAACCGAGCCCTTGCCGTTGGTCCCGGCCACGTGCAGCACCGGGTATCCGCGCTGCGGCTCGCCGAGCAGCGTGACCAACGCCTGGATCCGGGCCAGTGAAGGGGCGATCTTCGTCTCCGGCCAGCGCTGATTCAGCTCCGCCTCGACCGCCATCAGCGCCCGGCGGGCCTCCGGGCCGTGTTCGTCGCCGGGTGTCTCCAGGACGCCCTCGTCGTCCAGCTCGTGCAGCTCGGCACCCTCGCCGGCGACCAGGTCCGGCACCGGGCCGAGGGCGAGGTTGTCGCCGAGCTGGCCGATTCCGCCGATCCCGCCACCGGCGCCGCCGCCCACGGTGTAGGCCGCGTCGGGTGCGTCCAGGTCGGGCTCGATGCTGTCGTCGATACCGTCGTCATCGCCGGACGGCCCGCCCAGCTCGTCCACGCCGGCGAAGCTGTCCGGATCCGCGAGATCGGGCCGCCGGGGCCGCCCGCCGGGCTCTTCGGATTCCTCGGCACCGAACGGCCCTTCCGGACCGCCGCCCTCACCACGCGGCACGCACTTGCTCCTCGACGACGTCGCACAGCGCCGGGAAACGGCGCCTCCAGCCCGGCCGACCAGGCGGTATGCCCTATGCCGAACCGGCGTGACCAGCCTACCCGGCCCGTTCCCGCCGTCAGGCATGGCAGGGTCGGGGCATGCCATGCAAGCCGCAGACCTCGTCGCCCACGCGACAGCAACCGGCCCCCGACACGGTGTCCTAGCTATTACGGTAGTCGCGACTGTGCCAGCGCCTGCGACGCCGTGCGACGTTGTGGTATTCTTTCGTCGCGGACCTGCCCCACACATGTGGATTGGCAGGTCTAGCTTTTTTCGGGGGTCTTTCAGACCTCCACCGGGCCACCGTTGACATCGCAGGCACGCAAGTACCGGTCGTACCAGTCCCACGTGAACCGCTTGCCCGGATGCCGTTGCAGGCACTGGTACGTCGTCCATGCCACGAAGTCCGCCATCTGTACCCAGGCTGAGCGGTGCGCCGGGACGAATAGTGGGTCTTCGATCAGGTTCCGCGAGCTCAGCTTGAGCCCGCGGTGGGCGGCGTAGTAGGCGCCCGACGCAGTGCCATTGCCGTCCATGATGATCATCCCGTTCTCCCCGGCGACGCCGAGGCGGGTGTCGAGGTGGTCGACCAGGCCGACGTAGGTGGCATCCCGCTCGACCGCGTACGCCTTCTTGCGCGCCGGCGTCTGGCGGTAGACCGCACCGACATGCAGCTCGGCGCACGCGCAGATCGTGGCCAGCGCCCGCTCGGCAACCTCTTGGCGCGCCCGCTTGGATATGTTCACCCCAGGGTTCTGCGAGGGCTTCCCGCGTCCATTGATGAACTGGGTCGCGTGCAGTTCGGCGGATGGCGGGATCTGGTACTGCGCATACAGCGATTTCCGCAGATCCAGCCAGGCGCGTAGACCGTTGGACCAGTTTGGGAACGTGCACTCGATCCAGGCGAACACCGCCCAGCCGGTGTCTTCGGCGCCGGAGTCGTCGATATAGAACAGCCGCACCGGGGCAGCGGGCAGCAGTGCCCCGGGCGGGGTGCCAGCACGACCTCCGTGGGTCGGGGTGCTCATGCAGTTGTCCTCTTTCTGTTCGTGTCAGCGGGCGCGGCCACATCGGGGGACGCCTGGACCTGCGCCACGAAGTTGTCAAGGGTCGGCGCCGGGCGCGCTTGCGCGTCGCTGGGTGTCTCCCGGATACCCTCGTCGTCCAGCTCGCGCAGTTCGGCATCCTCGCCGGGGAACCAGGTCCGGCACCGCCGCCAGGCATGGCAGGGTCGGGGCATGCCATTCGACCACAACCACCACTACCACCCGCAACTGCTGCGGCTAGCACCTCCGGGACCAGGCCGAGCACTCGACGTCGGCTGCGGCCACGGCCGATTCGCACGAAAGCTCGCCGCAACGGGCCTGACCGTGGAAGGCATCGACCAAGCCGCAGACCTCGTCGCCCACGCGACAGCAACCAGCCCCACGGTCTCCTACCGGCACGCGGACGTCACCGACGTACAGCTTGAACCCGGCGCGTACGCGTTCATCTCCTGCCTCGCGTCGCTGCACCATGTGCCGTTCGACACGGTGCTGAAGTTCCGCCGCGCACTCGCGCCCGGCGGGGTGCTGGCCGTGCTGGGGTGCGCCCGCCCCAGCAGCCCCCGTGACTACGCGAGGGAACTCGTCGCAGCCCCGGCCAACCTCGCGGCCCGGCTGGTGGTCGCGGCCGGAGACCGGCTCAACGGCGGCGCCGACCCCGTGCCGAAGGCCCCCGTGCGGATGGAGTTCCCCGCGCTGTCCGACGTACGCCGCGACGCGGCCCGTCTGCTGCCCGGCAGCGAGCTACGGCCACTGCTCTTCTGGCGGTACCTCCTGAGCTACCGGAAGCCCTGGGGCGGAAGGGAATCCGAGGTTCACCCGGCTGCCGGGTGAACCTCCGCGCCGACCACCCGAACGGCGGCAGGCAACGCTCCCGGTCCGGGCCGAAAGTGGAGCCCGTCCCGCGTTCCCCGGCGAAGGGATCTCCATGCGCCCCACCCGGTTCGTGCTCGCGATGCTGGCCGCGCTCGCGCTGCTCGGCACCTCGGCGACGGCCGCATCCGCCGCACAGCCCGGTTTCCGGCACTACGTCGCGCTCGGCGACTCCTACACCGCCGGGCCGTTCATCCCCGTTCTCCGGCTCGATCCGCTCGGCTGCGCGAGATCGACCGGCAACTATCCGGCGCGCGTGGCCGCGGCCCTGCACGTTAACTCCTACACCGACGTCAGCTGCTCCAGCGCGGACACCACGCACATGAGGCAGGAGCAGCAGGTGCCGCTGGGCGTGAACCCGCCGCAGTTCTCCGCCCTGCGCCCGGACACGGACCTGATCACCATCGGCATCGGCGGCAACGACTCCGAGGTGTTCGGCAAGCTCGTCGGCACCTGCCCCGGGCTGCGGCCGGGCGATCCCACCGGCAACCCTTGCCGGCAGCACTTCACGGTGGACGGGGTGGACACGATCAAGGCGCTGCTCCCGGCGACCGGGGAACGCGTGCGGCAGGTGCTGGCGGGGATCCACGCGCGCTCGCCGCAGGCGCGCGTGCTCGCCGTCGGCTACCCCCGGATCGCCCCGGAATCCGGCCACTGCCCGGAGATTCTGCCGTTCGCGGACGGCGACTACGCGTGGCTCTCCAGCGTCGAAAAGGCCCTGAACGCGGCGATCGAGGACGCCGTACGGGCCGACGGCCAAGCATCCTATGTGGACACCTACACCCCGTCCGCCGGGCACGACGCCTGTGCGGGCGACGCGGCGTGGATCAACGGGAAGGACACGAACCTGTTCGCCGCGGCCGCGTACCACCCGCTGGCCGCGGGAATGGCCGGCATCGCCGGGGTGATCCGGCAGCAGCTGGGCGGCTGAGTCACCGCCGCCGGCGTCGGGCCTCGTGGTGGCCACTCCGGCACAGCCACCACGAGGCCCCTCCACCGCTCAGAAAGAGCCGATGCCACGTGGCATCGAACAGAGCCCGCTAGGAAGCAGGCAACGCAGCCAGCCTCGCCTCGATCCGGGTGATGTCCGCCGCGGCGGTCTCCCGGCGCACCTTGATCTTCTCGATCACTGGAGCCGGGGCTTTCGCTATGAACGACTCGTTGCCAAGCTTGCCCTCGGTCTGGGCCAGTTCCTTCTGCGCCGCGCCGAGATCCTTCTGCAGCCGCTTGCGTTCGGCGGCCACGTCGATGGTGCCGGAGGTGTCCAGCTCCACGGTGACCACGCCGCCGGCCAGCGCCACCTCCAGCGAGGCGCTCACCACGAACCCGTCGCCGGGCGGGGTGAGCCGGACCAGCGAGCGGATCGCGTCCTCGTGCCCGGCCGGGAACGCCTCCCCGGCGAGCCGCGCGACCACCTTCTGCCCCGGCTTCAGGCCCTGATCGGCCCGGAACCGGCGGATCTCGGTGACCAGCTTCTGCACGTCCGCGATCCGCGCGGCGGCGGCCGGATCCGCGTAGCCCTCGATCGGCTTCGGCCAGGCCGCGATCACCAGCGACTCCCCGCCGGTCAGCGCGGTCCACAGCTTCTCGGTGACGAACGGGATGAACGGGTGCAGCAGCCGCAGCACCGCGTCCAGCACGTGCCCGAGCACCGCGCGCGTGGCCGCGACGCGAGCCTCGTCACCCTGGTACAGCGCCACCTTCGCCAGTTCGAGGTACCAGTCGCACAGCTCGTTCCAGGTGAACTGGTACAGCGCGTTCGCCACCTTGGCGAACTGGAACTGCTCGAACAGTTCGTCCACTTCGGACACCGTGGCGGCCAGCCTGCCCAGGATCCAGCGGTCCGCCTCGGTCAGCTCCCCGGGCGCGGGCAGCGCACCGGTGGCGTCCGCGCCGTTCATCATGGCGAACTTGCTGGCGTTCCACAGCTTCGTGCAGAAGTTGCGCGAGCCCGCGGCCCATTCGTCGGCCAGCGCCATGTCCGCGCCCGGGTTCGCGCCGCGGGCGAGGGTGAACCGGGTGGCGTCGGCCCCGTAGGCGTCCATCCACTCCAGCGGGTCGATCACGTTGCCGCGCGACTTCGACATCTTCTTGCCGTTCGCATCGCGGATCAGCCCGTGCAGGTAGACGTGGTCGAACGGCTGACGGCCGTCCATCTCCTGCACGCCGAACATCATCATCCGCACGACCCAGAAGAACAGGATGTCGTAGCCGGTGGACAGGACGCTGGTCGGATAGAACTTCGCCAGGTCGGCGGTCTGCTCCGGCCAGCCCATGGTCGACATCGGCCACAGGCCCGAGGAGAACCAGGTGTCGAGCACGTCCGGATCCTGGGTCCAGCCCTCGCCGGATGGCGGCTGCTCGTCGGGGCCCACGCACACGACCTCGCCGTCCGGGCCGTACCAGACCGGGATCCGGTGCCCCCACCACAGCTGGCGCGAGATCGTCCAGTCGTGCATGTTGTCGACCCAGTCGAAGTACCGCTTCTCCAGCTCGACCGGGTGCACCTTCGTGCGGCCGTCGCGCACCGCGTCGCCCGCGGCCTTGGCCAGCTCGGCCACCTTGACCCACCACTGCAGCGACAGCCGCGGCTCCACCACGGTGTCACACCGCGAGCAGTGCCCCACCGAATGCAGGTACGGCCGCTTCTCCGCGACGATCCGGCCGTCCTCGCGCAGCGCGGCGACCACGGCCGGGCGCGCCTCGAACCGGTCCAGTCCCTCGAACGGGCCCGCCACGGTGATCTCCGCGCGCTCGTTCATCACGGTCAGCATGGGCAGGTCGTGCCTGCGGCCGATCTCGAAGTCGTTCGGATCGTGCGCCGGGGTCACCTTCACCGCGCCGGTGCCGAACTCCGGGTCCACGTGCCGGTCCGCGATGATCGGGATGCGGCGCCCGGTCAGCGGCAGCTCGACCTCGGTGCCGACCAGGTGCGCGTACCGCTCGTCCTCGGGGTGCACGGCGACGCCGGTGTCGCCCAGCATCGTCTCCGCGCGGGTGGTCGCCACGACGATCGCGTCCGCGCCCTCGCCGTAGCGGATGGAGACGAGTTCGCCCTCGTCCTCGCTGTGGTCCACCTCGATGTCCGACAACGCGGTCTGACAGCGCGGGCACCAGTTGATGATCCGCTCGGCGCGGTAGATCAGGCCCGCGTCGTAGAAGTTCTTGAAGACCGTCTGCACGGCCTTCGACAGGTTCTCGTCCATGGTGAACCGCTCGCGCGACCAGTCCACGCTGTCGCCGAGGCGCTTCATCTGGCCGAGGATCCGGCCGCCGTACTCCGCCTTCCACTCCCAGACACGATCGACGAACTTCTCCCGGCCCAGGTCGTGGCGGGAGAGCCCCTCCCCCGCGAGCTGGCGCTCGACCACGTTCTGCGTGGCGATGCCCGCATGGTCCATGCCCGGCAGCCAGAGCACCTCGTAGCCCTGCATCCGGCGGCGGCGGCTCATCGCGTCCATCAGGGTGTGGTTGAGCGCGTGGCCCATGTGCAGGCTGCCGGTGACGTTCGGCGGCGGCAGTACGATCGAGAACGGCGGCTTGTCCGACGAGGCATCGGCCGTGAAGTACCCGGCCGCTACCCAGCGGTCGTACATCGGGGCTTCCTCGGCGGCCGGGTCCCAGGCACCCGGAAGGTCGGTTTTCTGCTGCGGAGCGTTCTCGGTCACAATGGACAAGTCTACGAACCCGCCGCCGCGGGCTCGCTCAGGGGGAAAGAGGTGGCAAGAATGACCCGGCCGGAGGATCCGGACGACTACTCGATCGAGACCCATCCGGACTTGATCGACCCGGAATGGCGCAAGCACGCCGAGCTGGACGCGTGGCTCGGCGCGAAGAAGGAGCTGAAGAAGAAGCGCCGCCGCGAACGCCGCGCGCGCTCCGCCGGCCACGGCGCGGGCTACGGCACGGCCGCCCCGAGCCGCTGGCCGGGCATCGCCGCGCTGATCGGCCTGGTGGTCCTGGTGGCCGCCGCGGTCACCGTGCACGAGGTGCGCGGCCCCGGCGTGAACGAAACCTCGATCGAGTACCAGGTCGGCTCCGGCTGACGCCGCGCCGCCCCCGAGCACGGCTGTGAAGGGCACCTTCACGGACTCCGCGTCCGTGAAGGTGCCCTTCACAGCCTTTTCCGGCCACGACTTGGGCAACCGGCCAATCAGGCGCACGATGAGGGCATGACCCGTGAAGCGCCGACGAACGATGTGGACGAAGCCCACCTCGAAGTGGGCAAGCCGAAGACCTGGGCGGCCGGAATCCCCGGAGTCGCGGTGTCGCTGGCCCGCGGAGTCGAGCAGATGGGCGTCGTCCGGACCGCGCGGACGCTGCGGTTGCTCAACCAGCGGGCCGGGTTCGACTGCCCCGGCTGCGCGTGGCCGGAGCCGCGCCAGGTCGACGGGGAGAAGCGCAAGCTCGCCGAATTCTGCGAGAACGGCGCGAAAGCGGTCGCCGAGGAGGCCACGAAACGCCACATCGGCCGGGAGTTCTTCGCCGCGCACCCGGTGGCGGAGCTGGCCGGGCACACGGATTTCTGGCTCGGTCAGCAGGGCCGGCTGACCGAGCCGCTCGTGCTGCGTGAAGGCGGCACGCACTACGAGCCGATCTCCTGGGCGGACGCGTTCGAGCTGGTGGCCGGCGAACTGCGCGCGCTGGCGAGCCCGGACGAGGCGATCTTCTACACCTCCGGCCGGACCAGCAACGAGGCCGCGTTCGTCTACCAGCTGCTTGTGCGTTCGTTCGGCACGAACAACCTGCCGGACTGCTCGAACATGTGCCACGAATCCTCCGGGGCGGCGCTGTCCGCGGCGATCGGTGTCGGCAAGGGCTCGGTGACGCTGGCCGATCTGTACCAGGCCGACCTGATCGTGGTCGTCGGGCAGAACCCAGGCACGAACCACCCGCGCATGCTTTCCGCGCTGGAAGTGGCCAAGGGCAACGGCGCGCGGATCGTCGCGGTGAACCCGCTGCCCGAGGCCGGGCTGATGCGTTTCAAGAATCCGCAGCTGGTGCGCGGTGTGGTGGGCAAGGGCACGCCGCTGGCCGACGAGTTCGCGCAGATCCGCGTGGGCGGTGATCTCGCGCTGTTCCAGGCGGTCGGGCATCTGCTGCTGCGGTGGGAGGAAGCGGCGCCGGGCTCGATCGTCGACCACGAGTTCGTGCGGAACGAGACGCTCGGGTTCGAGGACTGGGCCAAGCAGCTGCGGGAGATCGACTGGCCGGAGACCGAGCGCGCGACCGGCCTGCTCCGCACGCAGGTCGAACATCTCGCCCGGATGATCGCCGGGTCCGAACGCACCATCTACTGCTGGGCGATGGGCCTGACCCAGCACAAGCACGCGGTGCCGACGATCGCCGAGATCGCCAACCTCGCGCTCGCCCGCGGCATGATCGGCCGTCCGGGCGCGGGACTGTGCCCGGTCCGCGGCCATTCGAACGTGCAAGGCGACCGGACCATGGGCATCTGGGAGAAGATGCCGGAGAAGTTCATGGACTCGCTCGAGGGCGAGTTCGGCATCACCGTGCCGCGCAAGCACGGCCGGGACACAGTGGACTCGATCCGCGCCATGCTCGACGGGCGCGGCAAGGTCTTCTTCGCCATGGGCGGCAATTTCGCCTCCGCGACGCCGGATTCCGAGCGCACCGCCGAAGCACTGCGTTCCTGCGCGCTGACCGTGCACGTGTCGACGAAGCTCAACCGTTCGCACGTGGTACCCGGGCGCACCGCGCTGATCCTGCCCACGCTCGGCCGCACCGAGCGGGACGAGCAGCAGTCGGGACGGCAGTTCGTGACCGTCGAGGATTCGATGTCGCAGGTGCACGCCTCCCGCGGCCGGCTCGCCCCGGCGAGCGAACACCTGCTGTCCGAAGTGGCGATCGTGTGCCGGCTCGCCGACCAGCTGTTCGGGCCTGGGCATGCGGTGCCGTGGCAGTCCTTCGAACAGGATTACGACCTGATCCGCGACCGCATCGCCGCCGTCGTGCCCGGCTGTCACGACTACAACCGCCGCGTCCGCGAGCCGGACGGGTTCGTGCTGCCGCATCCGCCGCGGGATTCGCGCCGGTTTACGGGGACCGCCACCGGCAAGGGCATGTTCACAGTGTCCGAACTGGACTTTCCCAAGGTGCCCGAAGGAAGGCTGTTGCTGCAGACCGTGCGTAGCCACGATCAGTACAACACCACCATCTACGGCCTCTCCGACCGCTACCGCGGCATCGAGGACGGCAGGCGCGTGGTGTTCGTGCACCCGGAGGATCTGATCGCGCTGGGCATCGCCGACGGCGAGATCGTGGACCTGGTCTCGGAATGGCGCGACGGCGAACGCCGGGCACCGGCCTTCCGCGCGGTGTCCTATCCGACCGCCCGCGGCTGCGCGGCGGCGTACTTCCCCGAGGCGAATGCGCTGGTACCACTGGATTCCGTGGCGGAGAAGTCCAACACGCCGGTGTCCAAGGCGATCGTGGTGCGACTGGAACCCCGCCACCACTCCTGACGGAGTCTCAGCGCAGGTACGAGGCCCCGTTCAGATCGAGGATCGCACCGGAGGCCCAGGTCGCCTCCGCCGAGGCGAGGAACACCACCGCGTCGGCGATCTCCTCCGGCTCGGCGACCCGGCCGAACGGGCTCTGCTCGCGGATCTCGTCGGTCAGCCGCCCGGCCTGGCGCTCGGTGGCGGTGAAGCCCGGCGCGACCGAGGTGACCGAAATCCCGTGCGGGGCCAGCGCGACCGCGAGAGACTGGCCGAGCGCGTGCAATGCCGCCTTGCTCGCCCCGTACGCCGGATGCTCGGGCTCCCCGCGGAACGCCCCGCGCGAGCCGATGTTCACGATCCGGCCCGGCGCGCCGCGGGCGATCAGGTGCCGCGCGAAATGGAACGAGATGTTGGCCGCGCCCAGCAGGTTCACGTCCACTGTGGAGCGCCAGACCTCCTGCCAGTGCTCGTAGGAGACGTCCGCGATCGGGGTGGCCGTCTCCGCCGAAGTGCCGACCGCGGCGTTGTTGACCAGCACATCGACCCCGCCGAGCTGCTTTTCCGCGATGTCGGCGAGCCACTGCGCGGCGGCCGGGTTGCCCAGGTCGCCGGACACCAGCACGTGCCCGGAACCGGGCAGTGCCTCCAGCGTCTCCCTGGCCGCCTCCCGGTTCGATCCACAGTGGACGGCGATCCGGTCGCCCCGGGTGGCGAAGGCGACGGCGATGGCGCGCCCGATCCCGCGCGAGGCACCCGTGACGAGGACGTTCATATCGCGAACAACTGCGACTCGTCACGAAACGCCTTGAACTCCAAGGCATTGCCGGCCGGATCGTGCAGGAACATGGTCCACTGCTCCCCCGGCTCCCCGGCGAAGCGCTGATACGGCTCGATCACGAACTCGGTACCCGCGGCCCGCAGCCTCCCGGCCAGCTCGTGGAACCCGGCCACGTCGAGCACCAGCCCGAAATGCGGCACCGGCACCTCGTGCCCGTCCACCGGATTGCGGCCCGCCTCCGCCCGCGCCCCCGGCACCAGATGCGTGACCACCTGGTGACCGTGGAAGTTCCAGTCCACCCAGGACGGTGCCGAGCGGCCCTCGGCGAGCCCGAGCACCCCGCCGTAGAACGCGCGGGCGCGGCCCAGGTCGTCGACCGGAACGGCCAGGTGGAACGCGGGGCGGACGGACATGCGCACTCCTCGGGGCTCGGCTTCGTGACCCCACGTTGACTCGCGAATGTCCAAATGTCAACATTAACCCGTGGAAGTCACCCAGCTCCGGAAGGCGGCCCGCCGCGGGCTCGCCGAGGAGGCCGCCGACCGGGTGCGGGAAGCGATTTTCGCCGGTCACTTCCGTCCCGGCGCGCCGCTGCGCGA
This sequence comes from Amycolatopsis panacis, assembly GCF_003600245.1. Taxonomy (NCBI): domain Bacteria; kingdom Bacillati; phylum Actinomycetota; class Actinomycetes; order Pseudonocardiales; family Pseudonocardiaceae; genus Amycolatopsis; species Amycolatopsis panacis. Next base: position 3,606 of record NZ_QZFV01000073.1, on the reverse strand, counting down.
GGTCGAGCTGGCCGCTTCGCTCGGGATCAGCCGCGGTTCGGTCCGGGAGGGCCTGGCGCTGCTCTCCCGCGAGGGCCTGATCCACGGCGGCTGGCACCGGCCGACCACCGTGGTCGAGGTGACCGTCGCGGACGTGGAAGAGGTCTACTCCGTCCGCGCCGCGCTGGACCGGCTGGCCGCCACCACCGCGCACACGCACGCCACACCGGACGAGCTGGCCGGGCTGGACTCCCTCGTCGCCGAGCTGGCCACCGCGGTCCGCGAAGACGCCGACGGCCCCCGCCTGCTGGCCCTGGATATCGCGTTCCACGACCAGGTATACGCCGCCGCGGGCAACACCCGGCTGCGCGAGGCGTGGCACGCGGTGCGCTCACAGGTGTTCCTGTTCCAACTGCAGCGGATTTCCCTCGGCCACCGGCATTACCGCGCGCGGGTGGTCGCCGAGCACCGCGAGCTGGCGACCCTCATCCGCGCCGGGGAGACCGCACGGCTCGCCCGCGCCGCCGAGGACCACGTGCATTCCGCACGGCAGAGCCTGCTCGCCGAACTGAGCGGGTAACTGCCTGCGGATCAGCACCGAACTGACCACAAAGGACAGTGCGCGATCAGCCGCCGAACAGGTCGACCACCTTCGCGATCAGCTCGAGCACGCCGTAGGCGAACGGGGCCAGCACCCACAGCCAGGCGAACACCAGCAGCGCGGTACGTCCGGTGGACCGGCCCTCGGCCGGGGTCGAGGTGCTCATCGGGCCTCACTTCCCACCGGAATCTCCTGGACCGGTTCGTGGTAGCGCGCCTTGACCGGGCGCACGAGTTCGTTGGCGACGAAGCCGACCACCAGCAGGCCGATCATGATGTAAAAGGACGTCGAGTAGAGATCCGGACCGGTCTTGCCGGCCGCCTTCTCGCTGTCCGCGATCCCGTCCACGATCAGCGGGCCGAGCACCCCGGCCACCGACCAGGCGGTCAGCAGCCGGCCGTGGATCGCGCCGACCTGATAGGTGCCGAACAGGTCCTTCAGGTACGCCGGGAGAGTGGAGAACCCGCCGCCATAGAAGGAAAGGATCAGCATCGCGCACAGCACGAACAGCAGCTTGGAGCTGTTCGTGGTCAGCGCGATCACCAGGTACAGCAGCGCGCCCACGCCGAGGTAGAACCGGTAGATGTTCTTACGCCCGGCCATATCCGACAGCCAGGACCAGACGAACCGGCCGAGCATGTTGGTCAGCGAAAGCATGGCGACGAACCCGGCCGCGGCGGCCGTGCCGACCGGAGCCGAGGTGTCCTTGAAGAAGTCCGTGATCATCGGCGCTGCCTTCTCCAGGATGCCGATGCCCGCCGTGACGTTGAGGCACAACACAATCCACAAGAGCCAGAACTGCGGGGTCTTGATGGCGTTGGCCGCGGAGACGCTCGCGGTGGAGACCAGTGGCTTGGCCGCGTCCGCCTCCGGTGACCAGACGGCCGGGCGCCAGCCGTCCGCGGGCACGCGCACCAGCAGCACGCCGAGCCCCATGAACACCGCGTACACCAGCCCGTGTATCAAGAAGGCCACCGCGATATCGCTCGTCTCCGGATGGTCGCCGAGCATCGCCGAGGACCACGGCGAGGCGACCAGCGCGCCGCCGCCGAAGCCCATGATCGCGATCCCGGTCGCCATCCCCGGGCGGTCCGGGAACCATTTCATCAGCGTGGACACCGGCGAGATGTAGCCGATGCCCAGCCCGATACCACCGATCCCGCCGTAACCGGCCACCACGAGCCAGAACTGGCCCGTGGCCACGCCGAGCGCGGAAATCAGGAATCCGGCGGAGAAGCACACCGTGGCCACGGCCATCGCCCAGCGCGGGCCGTTCTTCTCGACCAGAGTCCCGCCGAAGGCCGCGGACAGCCCGAGCATCACGATGCCCAGCTGGAACGGCAGACCGGACTCGGTACCCGACAGGTGCAGCGTCTTCTCCAGCGGAGTCTTGAACACGCTCCACGCGTACGCCTGGCCGATCGACAGGTGAATCGACAGCGCGGCAGGCGGCACCAGCCAGCGGGTCCACCCCGGCGGGGCCACGATACGGGCACGGGCGAGAAAGCCGGGGACGGCCATTGTCAGAGTCCTCCGAACAGTCGGGTGTCCAGGAAATGTATTACCAAACGGTCGACCTCGCACCGCCCAAATGTCGTATGTCTGGTTCGTCTCGCCACGATTCCGCGGACGGGGCAGCACCGGTGCCCGGGGCGAGTTTGCGCACCTGGCACCCCGCTCGACGGGGCTTGTACCGGGGCAATGTCACGATTGGATTCCGGCCCGGTGGAAAGTCCACAAAAGTCCACATGGGAGTCACCGGAACGTCCACAGTGGCCGAGCCCGCCCGAAACCGCCCTTGTTGTCCGGTGTCGGTTATGACTTGGTTAACATCCACGGGAAAGATCACCAGACGCAACGATCTTGCTCCCGTCGGCGTCCTACCCTGTGCGGATAGGAGGCTCAGGTGGACGAACCAACCGGGGAGCGGCGGCGAGTGAGCCGTCGTTCGCTGCTGATCGCGGGCGCGTCGGGACTCGGCGTGGCCGGTCTCGCGGTGGGCACGGCCACCGGCGTCGTCCCGTTCAGCCCGGCGTTGCAGCGCGCCCTCGGGGTGGCCTCGTCCACTCCGGTCACGCAGCTGGGCAGCATGCGGGTGGAGCGGGTGTACTCCGCCGCCCGCGGGCGCATGGTGAACCTGGTGTTCCTGCTGCCGAGCAAGCAGCCGAAGCGCGGGCTGCCGATGTCACTGCTCCTGCACGGCCTGCACGGCAACGCCCGCACCGCGGGCCCGAGCGGTCTGCTCAAGCAGCTCGGCAGCGAAGTCGCGCGCAAGTCCGTGCCCGCCTACGGCTACGTCGCCGTGGACGGCGGCGACAACTACTGGCACCAGGTCCACCCCGGCGACGATCCGATGGCGATGCTGCTGGAAGAGGTCCCGCAATGGCTGCGCCAGCGCGGGTTCGGCGGCACGGACGGCCTGCCCTTCGCCTGCGCGGGCGTGTCGATGGGCGGCTTCGGCACGCTGCTGTACGGCCGCCGCCGGGCCGAGCGCCGCCAGCCCCCGGCCGCGCTCGCCGCGATCTCCCCCGCGCTGATCACGTCCTGGCCGGAAATGGCCAAGCGCCACATCTTCACCGGCCTGACCGACTGGACGGACCTGGACCCGCTCCGGCACACCGAGGCGCTCGCCGGCATCCCCACCGCGATCTACTGCGGCACGGAGGACTCGTTCATCACCGGCGTCCGCGAATACATCGCCGCCACTCACCCGGCCGTGGCCTACACCGCGAAGGGCAAGCACAGCGACACGTTCTTCCGCAGCGTGGTGCCGAGCATGGTGAGCTTCCTCGGCAAGCACCTACCCCGACCGGTCTAGCGGATCCGGTTCGCGCGAGGTCTGTGAAGGGTCCCTTCACAGCCTGAGAGTCCAGGGTGTCGGCAAAGTTGGTCGGGGGCCCGGCAGTGGGCGATGCGGAGGTGTGTGCGACCACCTCGTGGCGTGCGCCGGACCGGTTTCGGGTCTGTGAAGGGTCCCTTCACAGCCTCAGAGTCCGTGAAGGGACCCTTCACAGACCTCTACACCG